>JBOGSE010000735.1:0-7638 GCA_050694895.1 bacterium
GGAGAACAGCGTGTTCGAAGTCTGGATGGCGCTGATCTTCGGGGCGCTGGGCTACGTGATGCAAAGGCTCGACTACTCCCCGGCGCCCCTTGTGCTGGCGCTGGTGCTGGGCAAGACGCTGGAGGAAACGGTCCGGCAATCACTCCTCCTCTCGCACGGCGACCTGTCGATCTTCGTCACCCGGCCACTGGCGGCGGTCTTCGTCATCATGACGGCCGTGCTCGTCATGCTGCCCGTGGTGAGTCGCAGGCGGGTAAGTATGCCCGTGCCCGCGGCGTCTGGGACCTAGATGTAGGCCCTCCAGTCCTGGCCCCGAGGATCTTGGCAAGTGCCGAGTAGAAACCGAGAGTCTGCCTCAGTTGATATCCTGGTGGCGCGTAGCCAAGCGGCTTTCCCTGACGCCCGAGATATAGCGGTTGACGATATTGAGCCACTCGAGAGCTGGCACAATCGCATGACAGCATTCACGTGCGCATTCACCGACGAGACGGGCTCGTTGCAACGTGTATCAGTAATCCTGCGCGAGTATTTTGGCACGGACGAATCCCATCGGCCATTTCATGAGCGGGAGTGGACAGCTTGGCGCCTGGCACTTGCGGCCGGAGTGCCGGTGCCAGAGGTAGTCACCTGCGGGCAAGCCCCAGAGGGTCCGTTTGCAATCATGCGTCGCTCGCCTGGCAGGCCTTTATGGCCCAATGCCACTCCAAGACTAGTTTCAATGCATGCGAAGATGCTTGCCAAGCTGCACACATTTGACCTGACCGGACAGGATTTTCATGCGCTGCCGCGCGTCACCACTACTGGCAGGCTCGAGGCCCTTTGCCGAATATCTGAGGAGGTTGGGGACAACGAACTGGCTCACACAGTCGCCGACATCGTTGAAGGCTTGAGACCGGCCAGCGAGCCCAGGCCTCGGCTCTTGCATGGTGACAGTCATCCCAAAAATGTCCTGACAGACGGCGAGCAGATCACATGTCTTGTCGATTGGGAGGGCGCGTACGTAGCTGACCCTCGCTGGGATGTTGCGCACACGTTCCTATGGCTCGATGCGGCGAACAGGCCTGATCTTGCTGACACGTTTGCCCAGTCTTATGGCGACGCATCTTGTCTAGACTTGGGCGCGCTGCCAATGTGGATCACGGCCTTCGAAACCGCCATGTGGGCAAACGCTGCTCATCTGCGTATGCGGATGGCCCGCGGCCAACCGCTCCCTACAACCAACATTGAAGGCATCCTACGGGAGGGAGACGAAGCCGCCTTGCGAGTCAGACGGCGCTTCAAGAATCCCTTCTGAGCTTAAGGAGGGACCTAGTCGGGCGGCGGTCCGTTCCAGATCAGCACGTCGGGGTCCAGATCTGCGCCGTTGGGCCAGACTACGGTGCCGGCTTCAGCGCGCACCTGACGAAAAAGGTGCGGATCTGACCGCACGGAATCGAAGATAGGCCCGCTTATCAGCGCACGGACATCCCTTTCGATCACCGATCCATCGGACAGTGTGAGGCGCAGGCGGAAGCTATCGAGCGCCTCAACCTCGCGAACGCGCACCAGGCTCATCACGCTCATTCTAGTGGAACGATGGGCTCAAGGGGCAGCCCGGCCCTGGCGCGCTCCCAGTTCTCCATCAACTCGCCCCGGTGGAGATCTGCCCACTCCTCGACGAGCGCCATGGCGCGCCGAGGTATCGATCCCCGGTATAATTCGAGGGTCGCGATCGCGACCAGGGCTTCGTGAGTCCCATAGATGGCGTGGAAGTGAGGTGGAACTTGGTCGCTGTAGAACATTCGGATGATGATTCCGAAGAATCGACTGACCTCGGGCACCCGACTCCTGGCAGGCCGCCTCAAATTCGCGTCGGAGACGATCCAATCCACTTGTGAGTATCGACGTGGTTGGTCCATGTTTGCGGGGCTTAGCCCTGCTCATATGTCTGACAGAGGAGGAATCAGCGTGCAGATCGCCGGCATCATGAACGGAGCCCGGAAGGTCGTCCGCACCTTGGCGCGTGTGGCGAGCGGCGAGCAGGTCCTCATCGCCGCGGACACCGATACCGCGGCCGTCGCCGAAGCCCTGGCCGCCGCGGCCCTGGAGATCACGCCCGATGTCGTGACTACCTTCATGACGCCGCGCGAGGTGGACGGTGACGAACCACCGGCGATTGTCGCCGCGGCGCTGCTGGCAGCCAATGTCGCCCTGCTCCCGGTCAGCTATTCGATCAGTCACTCGACCGCCACCCGCAAGGCGCTGGAAGGCGGCACCCGGGTGCTTTCTCTTCCCGGTGCCACGCCTGACCAGCTGGTGCGCGGCGGCGCGGAAGCGGATTTCGAGGCGCAGGCACCAATCGTCCGCCGGGTGGCCGAACTGTTAACCGCTGCCTCGACCGCGCGTCTGACCACGCCCGCCGGGACCGATTGCACCTTCGACCTGCGCGGCCGCAAGGGGAACGCACACGACTGCATCCTGGACCGTCCGGGAAAGTTCTCAGCGTTTCCCAACATCGAGGCCAACATCTCGCCGGTGGACGGCACCGCCGAAGGCGTCATCGTCTTCGATGGCAGCATTCCAAACCTGAGATTGGGTGGGCTGTTGCGCGATCCGGTGGTCTGCACCGTGAAGAAAGGCAACATCGTGAAGGTCGAAGGCGGCCATGAGGCCGGCATGATCCGGCAGGTCTGGGCGAGCATGGGGGACGCCGCGGTGTACAACATCGCGCAGCTGGCGATCGGCCTTAACCCCACGATCCTGATGCTCACGGGCGTGTGGGCGCAGGATCACGGCGCCTTCGGCACGGTGCACATCGGTATCGGGACGAGCGCCAATCTGGGAGGGACCACGAAGGCAGTAGCACACTTCGACGGGATGATGAACCGGCCCACGCTGAAACTTGATGGGCTGGTGATCCTGGCGGACGGTCAGTTGCGGTCGTGACGCGAAGGTCTTCGCGAAGCCGGCCGCTCTGTGGTCTCTAGGTCGACCCGGAGGAAGGGGCGGCGGCGGCTTCGACCTCGACATCCGCAGTCGCCCGCTGCGCCGCAAGCTGTGCGACCCGCCCTCCCGGAGCCAGCGCCGTGGCCACCAGGCCCAGTGCGGCCGCGATGAACGCGATCATGAACACCCCCTGAATCCCGCTGGCCAGCCCCATTCGCAGCGCGCCCTCCAGCGCGGGTGCCGTCGTGCGTGCCAGGGGATTGAGCAGGCTGTCCACGGACACGACCGCCGGGTCCATGCCGGCCGCGGAGAGGGCGGCCGCCAGACGTACGCCCAGCACCGCGCCCATCACGCTGACGCCGAGCGACCCACCGATGGTGCGCGCGAACTGCAGCATGGATGTCGCGGTCCCCAACACGCTCCGCGCCACCGAGGTCTGCACGGCGATGACGAATGCGGGCAGCGCCGTGCCCATGCCGATGCCCATCAGCGTGAGGCTCGCGACGACGCTGAGCTGCGTCGCGCTCGTCCCAATCTGTGACATCAGGAAGGCCCCCAGTGTCAGCAGGCTCATACCGGTGACCGCGAGGGTGCGGAAGCTAACGCGCATCAGCAGCCGGCTGCTGATGATGCTGGCGCACACCCAGCCGAGCGACATCGGCGTGAGCGTGGCTCCGGCGGCGGTCGCGCTCGTCCCCAGGACCGCCTGGATGAACAGGGGGACGAAGGCGATGCTCCCAAACATTGCCCATCCTGCCCAGAGCCCTTGCCCGCAGGCGGCGGCGAACAGCCTGTCGCGAAAGAGGGGCAGCGGAAGCACGGGGTCGGCGGCGCGACGCTCGACCAGCGCGAGCCAGATGAAGAATCCCACCGCCACCGCCAGCATCGGCCATCCGCCTCCGGTGCGAAGCTCGAACAATCCCAGGAGCAGGGCCACGACCCCTGCCGTCAGCAGCGCCGCGCCGAGGTAGTCGACCTGCACACGGGCGGCGCCGGCCGGGCGAGGCTCGTCGGACCAGTACGCCCAGATCAGTCCGGCGGCGAGCACCCCGGGCGGCACGTTAATGTAGAACACCCACGGCCAGGGAAGCCGATCGACGATGAAGCCGCCAACCAGCGGCCCGACGATTGATGAGACGGCCCAGACGCTGGCGAAGAATCCCGTCATGCGGGCCCGCTGCTCGAGGCTGAAGAGGGCGCCGATGATGACAAAGGCCATCGTGAGCAGCCCACCGGCGCCGACGCCCTGCACGGCGCGGAAGACGATGAGCTGCGACATGCTTCCCGCAAACCCGCAGAGCAGCGAGCCGAGGAGGAACAGGCCCAACGCGGCGATGTACACCGGCCGGCGTCCGTAGAGGTCGGAGAGCTTCCCGAAGATGGGAACGATCGTAGTCGACGCCAGCAGATATGCGGCAAACACCCACGAGTAGGCACCGAGCCCGCCGAGCTGACTGACGATGGTCGGCATCGCCGTGGCAACCACGGTCACTTCCATGGAGGCCATGAAGATGCTGAGCATCAAGCCCAGCGTCACCATTCGCTGGGATCTGGTCATCCAGCGGTCAGTGCATCGTCGAGGCGGAGTATGCGGCCTGAGAGAACATGACTTCCATCGGCACCTCTTCCCACGCCAGGAAGAGGTTGTTCAGAGCCTCTGCCAGCGTCGGGTGGCTGAAGATCGTGTCCCGAATGACCGTGTACGGAATCCTACCCATCATCGCCAGCTGCACAATGCCCATCACCTCGCCACCTTCGATGCCCAGGATCGCGCAGCCCAGAATCTGTTTCGTGTCGGCATCCACAACCGCCTTCATGAACCCGCGGGTCTCTGCGTTCTCCAACGCCCGGGCAACGTGGTTCATTGTCAGTTTGGCAACGCCGACGTTCAACCCCTTCGCCTTCGCCTCACGCTCGGTCAACCCGACCCTCCCCAGCTGCGGGTCGATAAACACCGTATACGGCACCGGCCGGCCGGCCGTCTCGTCACGCTGTCCCCTCACCAGCGTGTTGCGGATAATCCTGAAGTCGTCGTAGGAGATGTGGGTGAACGCGGGCCCGCCCTTGATATCCCCCAACGCGTAGATCCCGGGCACGTTGGTTTCCAGCATCGCGTTGACGGGAATATGTCCGCGCTCGTCGGTCCGCACGCCGGCCGCGGTCAGGTTCAGACGGTCGGTGTTGGGTGTGCGGCCGGCGGCCACGAGCAGGTGCGATCCGCTCAGGGTGCGCTCTCCGTCGGGCGTCCGGACCACCAGGCGGACCCCGCCCTTCGCGTCGCGCTCGGCGCGGACCGCATCGGCCTCCACCAGCACCTCGATGCCGTCCTCCCGCATGATCTTCACGACTTCCTCGGACACGTCGTCGTCTTCCTGGGGGAGCAGGTACTTCGCCCGCTGCACGATCGTCACGGCGCTCCCGAATCGGCGGAACATCTGGCCAAACTCCAGCCCGATGTAGCCGCCGCCGAGGACCAGCAGGTGCTCGGGCACGATGTCCAGTTCCATGATCGACGTGGAGTCCAGCGCGGGGACTGAGTCCAGCCCCGGCACGGGCGGACGTGAGGGCCGCGCGCCCGCATTGATGAAGATCTTCTCCGCCGAGAGCCGTCGTGTCCCCCCGTCCTTCAGGCGGACTTCCACTGTGCTCGGCCCGGCAAACCTCGCCTCACCGAACACGAGGTCCAGGCCCTCGGTCTTCTCCAACCGGCGCTGGCTGCCGTTGCGAAAACCGTTGACGATGTCGCGCTTGCGCTGCCGGACGCGCGCCATGTCGACGATCACGGGCCCGGTGCCGACGCCATAGTCGGCGGCCCGCCGCGCGAGATACGCCACCCGGGCGCTGGCCACCATCGTCTTTGTGGGTGTGCAGCCCTCGTTGATGCAGGTGCCCCCGACGTGCTCGCGTTCCACCAGCATGGTCTTCAGTTTTGCCTCTTTGGCCAGGCAGACGGCGAGCGGCACGCCGGCCTGCCCGGCGCCGATCACGATGGCATCGTAGGGCTCAGACAGCGACATCCGGGCATCCCTCCGAATGAGAGAAACTCACTCAGCACAGTCTCGCCGGAGACCTGTTCGTGACATGCGAGTGGGACGGCGCAACGCCGATCTGGGGCCGCGTCAGTGGACTCGTTTGGCCAGGCCCTTCCAGTACCGCTCGCGCAGCTCGCCCTTCAGGATTTTACCCGTGCCGCCCTTCGGCAGGCTTTCGAGGACCTCCACGGACTTCGGCGCCTTGAAGTGTGCCAGACGGTCGCGGCAGAAGTGGATCAATTCGTCCCCGGTCGCTTGCGCTCCCGGCTTGAGCACGACCAGGGCCTTGGGCACCTCGCCCCACTGGTCATCGGGAACCCCGATGACGGCGACCTCGAACACGGCCGGATGAGAGAACAGCGTGTTCTCCACCTCAACCGATGAGATGTTCTCGCCGCCGCTAATGATGATGTCTTTCTTGCGGTCGACAATGAGCGCGTAGCCTTCCGCGTCAATGGACGCCATATCACCGGTGTGAAACCAGCCGTCGCGGATGGCCTCTGCTGTCGCCTGCGGATCTTTGTGATAGCCGTCCATGACGACGTTGCTGCGCGCGACGATCTCTCCCACCGTCGTCCCATCGGCCGGGACATCGCGGCCCTGCGTATCCACCACGCGAATGTTGACTCCGAGCACCTGGTATCCCGTCTTGGACCGGCGCTCGCGCTGCTGGTCTGGGGACTCACTCGCGAGGTGTGCTTTCGGACGCGCCAGGGTCAGCACCGGAGACGTCTCCGTGAGGCCGTACCCCACGAAGGCCTCGCATCCCAGCTTCTCTTCCATGGCTTTCACGAGCACCGACGACGCCGGGGCGCCGCCGGTGACCGCGACCCTGAGGCTGCTGAGATCGTACTTGCCGATGTCCGGGTGGTTCACGAGCGCGTTATAGATCGTCGGCACGCCGAGCACAACGGTCACACGTTCGGCCTGGATCAGCCGGAAGATCTCCAGCGGATCGATCTTGCGGAGCATCACGTGGGTCCCGCCCGACGCCGTGATGGTGTGGGGCGATCCCCACCCGTTGACGTGGAACATCGGGACGACATGGAGCAGCACGGTAGCGTCAGCCTGACGGAGCGAGATGGTCGCATACAGGGCGTGCAGATAGAGCGAGCGGTGCGTGAGCACGACGCCCTTGGGCTTGCCCGTTGTCCCGCTCGTATAGAACAGTTCGGCGGCTTCGTTCTCGTCGACCGTGGGATCGTCGGCCTGAGGCGGCGCGCCCCGCAGCAGCGTCTCATACTCGTGCGCCGCAAACGGCAACGCCAGGTCGGGTTCCAGGACGACAAAGTTCCTCACCGTCTGGAGGCCCTCGCGCATGGCGTGCACCATCGGGACAAAGTCTTTGTGGAAGCAAAGGACGCGCGACTCCGCGTGGTTCAGAATGTAGGCGATCTCCTGTGGATTGAGCCGGATATTGATGGGATTGAGCACCGCCCCGGCCTGCAGCACGCCGTAGTACGCTTCCAGCAGATGATGCGTATTGTAGGTGATGAACGAGACGACCTCGCCCGGCTTTACGCCGAGGCGGCGCAACGCCGCAGCTAGACGCCGCGAGCGCTCGCCGAACTCCGCATAGGTGAAACGCCTGTCGCCGTCGATCACGCCGACCTTGCCGCCGAAGATCCGCTCGGCTCGCGTGCGAAATTCCAACGGACTCAACGGGACGTACATGGCGGCC
>JBOGSE010000736.1:0-2642 GCA_050694895.1 bacterium
ACCCTGAGGCGCTGTCGCAGTGGTCGCGGCTTCTCGAATTGCATCCTGACTATGCTCCGGCGAGGGACTGGATCGGGTGGGTCTATTCAGAGATGGGGCGATACGAGGAGGCGATCGCCGCGCTGCGCAGCAGGCTCGAAAGTCCCGACGCCGAGATCCCCTTCGTCATGGCGAACCTCATCCGGGCCTATGCCCTGGCTGGGAAGAAGGCTGAGGCCCAGAGCCTCATGCGCGATCTCGTGCAGCTTTCGGAACGCCGGTATGTTCCACCATCCCACGTCGCCTTCTCGTATGCTGCCGTGGGAGAGAAGGCCCTGGCGTTCGTATGGCTGGAGAGGGCTCTGAAGGAGAACGATCCCCTGGTTATCACTCTCAAGACCGTCCCCTGGTGGGACCCTCTGCGCTCCGACCCCCGTTTCGCGGGCATCCTCGGCCGCGCCGGGTTTCCTGAGGACTGATTCGGCGGGTTGACAATCATTCCGTCAAATATCATGACTGGACAGTGCCAAGTTCTTGATGAGTTTAGCTCACCCAGCCTCGGCCCAGAGGCTTTCCTCATCGGCACGTCTGTAGGTGGCCGTGATTTTCCTCAGTTCTTCCTCCCCTGCGCCTCCATCGAGAAATCCTGGCAACGTATCGCGCAGTGAGGTGGCGACCACCAGCTCTGAGGGTGGCATGGAGGGGTTCATCGTCCGCAGCCACGAGCGGAAATGTTTCCACACCACAGAGCCGTGGTTGATGGCGAGATGCAGCAGCAGACCCTGCGCGATGCATCCGAGCTGGACGTGCAGGTGGTAGGCGTTCATCTTGCGGCGGACCAACCGGCGGTAGTTTTCTGACTTCCTGTGCAGGTGCTGGTTGCCGCTGCGGCGCTTGATGGGGGTCATGGCTTCCATCCAGAAGTGGTAGCCGTACACCCCCAGCACGTGGATGGCCTGCCGGAAGCCGGTCTCGATCTTGAAGCGGTAGCTGTACAGCGCGATGACGGTCAGAGGGTCCATGTGCGTGTCTGAGGTCATCAGGATGATCATGCCGCGCTGGGGATGACCGACGATGACGAAACGAACCAGTTGTCCCACGGGGCGCCACATCAGGTCAAAGCAGGCGTAGCGGATCTTCACGTGCGCCTCGCCGGGGATCGGGCTTAAGGCCGTGTGCATGAGGGAGTCCTCGGTGATGAGATCCTTCAGCCGGATCTTGTCCCCATACAATCGAGGGCGACCCCGCCGGCGCTTGTCGGTGGGCTCCACCGGCAGGTACGCCACGGTGTTCTTCCGGGCCCGAGTGACCAGATGGTGGCCCTTGTCCAGAAGGGGTCGGATCACCTTGCGGCTGGCGTAGTAGGCGTCAGCCACCAAGATCACCTTGCGCTCCCACAGGTCGGTGACGCAGAACAACAAGGCGACCATCCGGTCAAGCAAAGTGCGCTGATCGCGGTTGGACCAGACCAGCCCCTCGTGGATCCTGGCCACCAGGGGAACCGCACCGATATCGCCCCCCGGCCCTGACACCAGCAACGACACCGCCTGAAACGAGTGGCCCATGATGAACGGGGGCTTGGAGTTGCTGTCGGCTGACTGGTGCAGGCTCTTCACGGCGGGCATCTTCTTGCCCTCCTTGGGAGCCTTGATACCGTCGGCCAGACAGACCAGGTAGTTGCCGGTCGTTAATGGGGTGAACACCTTCAGGACCAGCCGGGCCCACAGGTTGGTCAACTCGCCGAGGTTGACCCCGGTGCAGTGAAACAGGTGCAGCAGCCGGTGGTAGGCGGCGGGCACAAACCCCAGTGTCCTGACGAAACTGGTGACGCCGGCCAGGTCGAGCCGAGTCGAAAGCGCCGCCAGGGCGATCACCAGCCAGTAAAAGGTCCTTGATCGAGAGCAAGCAGCCCGGAGTTGCCGGACGCAGCGGTACCATTCTGTCCAGAGACGCATGCGGTGGGCCCTCCTGTCGGTGTAACCGATAGCATATATATGCTATCGGTGTCAAGTGGTGTATAGTAGGCGTCAATGAACAGGCGAGCCGAAGTGCTTCAGAGACAGGTGGAGAGGATCAAGCAGGAGTTGCTCAAGCTGGGGGACCTGCGACCCGGCAGCCTGTCCGAGCAGTTCAACGTCTGCGGGACCCCGGGCTGCAAGTGCAAGAGGTCACCCCCGCAGAAGCACGGGCCGTACTATCAGGTCAGTTACACGAGGAAGGGGAAAAGCGGCACGAAGTTCGTCAGCCGCGGGCAGGTCGCAATGGTGAAACGCCAGCTCCGCAACTACGCCAGGATGCGGCAGATGGCCGACCGATGGATCGAGGCCGCGACGGAACTCTCGGAGCTGCGTCTCGAGGACAAGAAAGCCTGACGGAAGGCGCCGTAGTCAGCCCGAGAACTTGGCACTGTCCAGTTCTAATGTCCTGGATGCTATTGAAAGCCCAGAGGATTCCCCACACCATGAACGCGAGGACAGCACCAGAAACAGGCATTTCTATGAAGACGTCGCCTTTCTGGATGCCAACTCGTGGTACAAACCAGCCACTTCGACACTTGATAGTGAGCGAATGCCCCGTGGACAGGTAATCCAAAGCAAGGCCGAGGTCTCCACGACGCCTCCGATCGACGATTTGCGGAACTGGAGAGCGGCACTCCTCTAGGT
>JBOGSE010000737.1:0-5172 GCA_050694895.1 bacterium
TGGCGCAGGTCTTCGATGCCGAGCGCATCGCCCTGCTCCCGGGGCCCGTCGCGATCGGGCATGTGCGCTATGCGACGATGGGATCGGTCAGCCTGGAGAACGCGGGGCCATTCGTCGCGCCGTCGCCTTGGGGACCGGTGGCGATCTCACACAACGGCAACCTCATCAACGCGCCGGCCCTGCGCCGCGAGCTCGAAACCCAGGGCGTGTCCTTCGCGGGCACAACGGACACCGAGATCATTGCGCATCTCATCGCGCGCACGCCCGCCGCGACAGTGGAAGACGCGATCGCCGGTTGTATGCACCGTATCGAGGGCGCCTATACCATCGCCGCCTGCGCGGAGGGCCGGCTCTACGCCTTCCGCGACGCTCACGGCCTCAGGCCGCTGGCCGTTGGGCGCGGGCCGTCGTTTTGGGCGGTCGCATCCGAGACGTGCGCGTTCGACCACATCGGGGCCGAGGCGGTGAGTGAGGTCGCACCCGGCGAGCTCGTCACCCTGGACGCCGGCGGGATGCGCACGCGGCAGGTCCTTCCCGTGCGCCGCCGCGCGCACTGCGTGTTCGAATACATTTACTTCGCCCGACCAGACAGCGTGCTCCAGGATCTCAACGTCCACCAGACCCGCCGCCGCATGGGCCGCATCCTGGCCGGCGAGCATCCGGCGGAGGCCGACATCGTCATCGCCGTGCCGGACTCGGGAACGTCGGCCGGAATGGGATACTCAGACGGCGCCCGCCTGCCGTTCGACGTCGGTCTGATCAAAAATCGGTACATCGGACGAACGTTCATTCAGCCCGATCAGGCCGTGCGGGACTTTGGGGTTCGGCTGAAACTGAATCCCAACGTCGAGGTCATCGCCGGCCGGCGTGTGGTGTTGGTCGACGACTCCATCGTCCGCGGCACCACCTCGGCCCGAATTGTCCGGCTGCTGCGCGCCGCGGGCGCGCGTGAGGTTCATGTGCGCATCTCGTCCCCGCCAATCCGGCATGCCTGCTTCTATGGCATCGACACGAGTAGCCGGGGCGAACTGGTCGCCTCTCGCCTGGACGTCGAGCAGATCCGATGCATGATCGGCGCCGATACGCTCGGCTACCTCAGCCAGGATGGTCTGGTTGAGGCGCTCGGCCTTGCCCGCGGCACGCTGTGTATGGCTTGCCTGGACGGCCGGTATCCGACGCGGGTGCCGACCGAAGACGAGGCCGGTCGCACCGCGCTTGATCCGTTCGTGCCGGCCTCCGTGGGTAGCCGCTCGTGAGCGACACGTCGAGCGCCGTACGGCTCCCGGCCCTCACGTACCGGGACGCCGGTGTCGATACCGGTGCAAAGACCCGCCTGCTGGGCGATCTTGCGGAGATTATTCGCGCAACGCACGGCACCAGTGTCGCCGCCGGGATCGGTGCCTTCGCCGGCGCGCTGCGCCTGCCCTCGGGAGACACGCTCGTCCTTGCGACCGTGGATGGCGTCGGCACGAAGACGCTGCTCGCGCGCCAGATGGGGCTCGACCGCGTGATCGGCTGGGATGCCGTCGCCCACTGCGCCAACGATCTGGTCGCTGGCGGCGCGCGGCCCGCAGCATTCCTTGACTACATCGCGATGGGTCGTCTGGTGCCGGCCGTCATCGAGGAGATCGTGGAAGGCGCGGCCGAGGGCTGCCGCGCGCTCGGCGTGCCGATACTCGGCGGCGAGACCGCCGAAATGCCCGGGGTGTATGTCGCCGATGCGTACGACGTTGTGGGGATCATGATCGGCCTGACCCCGTCCGAAGGCCTCATCACGGGCAGCGCCATCGAACCCGGCGACCGGCTGATTGGGCTGGCGTCTGCGGGCCTGCACACGAACGGCTACTCACTGGCACGCCGCGTTCTGGAAGAGACGGGTATCCGGCTCGACGAACGGCCAGCCGAACTCGGAAGCACGGTCGCAGACGCGCTGCTCGCGCCGCACCGATGTTACGCTCCCGCGGTACTCTCTCTGTTTGAGAGGCTGCGACCCAAGGGCATCGCGCACATCACCGGTGGCGGACTGCCCGACAACCTGATCCGGCCTCTTCCCGAAGGATGCCGCGCACGCCTCGAACGGTCCTGGCCCGAGCCGCGGGTCTTCGGGTTTCTCCGGCGTGCCGGCAACATCCCGGAAGAAGAGATGATCGCAACCTTCAACCTCGGCGTTGGGATGGTGCTGGTGACCTCGCCGCGCGATGCGGGCCCTGCCATCGCGCACCTCGAGGCCAAGGAGATCCGGGCGTTTGAGATCGGCGAGATTGTGGCGGGCGCGCGGGGCGTCGAGCTCCAATGACAAAGGTCGCGGTGTTCGCGTCGGGCTCCGGTACGACGCTTCAGGCCATCCTCGATACATTCGCGACGCCGCCTGGGTCAGAGCATGTTCGGATCGCCGTGGTGGTCTCCAACAATCCGGCGGCGTACGCGCTGGAACGCGCCCGGCGCGCCGGTGTCCCAACCGTGGTCGCCGACCATCGCGGCCGCTCCCGTGAAACATTCGAGGCCGACCTCGCCGCGGCGGTCGACCGGCACGGTGCCGATCTCATCTGTCTGGCGGGCTTTCTCCGCATCCTCTCACCGGCCTTCGTCGCCCGCTACGCAGGACGTATTCTGAATACGCACCCCGCGCTGCTGCCGGGGTTCGGCGGCAAAGGCATGTACGGCGAGCACGTGCATCGCGCGGTCCTCGCGGCAGGAAGCTCAACCAGCGGATGTACAATACATCTCGTGGACGAAGTCCCAGATGGCGGCCCGATTGTGGCGCAGAGCGTCGTACCGGTGCTTGACGGCGACACCCCCGCCAGCCTCGCGGAGCGCGTGCAGGCAGAGGAGCGCAGGCTCTATCCTGACGTGATCCGGTGGTGGGCGGAGGGTCGCGTACAGGTCGGCGGCCGGACCGTGATCCTGCACCCATCGAGCCAGTCGGACCATCCGGCAGGCGAGCCCGCCGCCCGTCCCCTGACGACCGCCTCATAGGAGGAACGTGCATGGGATCTCTTCGGCGCGCGCTCCTGAGCGCGTCGGACAAGACTGGGCTCGTTGCCCTCGCGCAGGCGCTGACGGCCGCGGGCGTGGAGCTGGTGTCAACGGGCGGGACGGCGGCGGCGTTGCGCGAGGCCGGTCTGCAGGTACGGTCGCTCGATCTCGTCACAGGATTCCCCGAGGTACTCGATGGGCGTGTCAAGACGCTGCATCCGGCGGTCCATGCCGGCCTGCTCGCCCGCGACACTCCGGCCGACCTCGGCGAACTGAAGCGGCTGGGCATCACGCCGATCGACCTCGTCGCCGTCACGCTGTACAAGTTTGAGGATGCTGCCGCCTCGGGTGCCCCGATGGCGAAGGCCGTGGAGCACATCGATATCGGCGGCGTGACGCTGCTGCGCGCGGCCGCAAAGAACTGGGCCCGCGTCGTCGTCCTCAGCGCCCCGGAGCAGTACGACGCGGTCATCGCCGCGCTCAAGGACGGCGCTCTCATCCCCGAGACGCTGCGCCTGCGGCTGGCGGCCGAGGCATTCGCGCGCACGGCGGCATACGAAGCGGCCATCGCGGCATACTTTCAAGGTGCAGCGGGAAAGGATCTGCCGCGTGGCGACCTTTTTCCCGACCATCTGACCCTCGCTTTTCACAAGCGGGCCGATCTCCGCTATGGGGAAAACCCGCACCAGCGCGCCGCGTTGTACATCGCAGCCGGCGGAGGCAGTGCATTATCCGGAGAGGTCCTGTCCGCCGACGTCCTGGGCGGCCGCGCGCTCTCCTTCAATAATATTGCCGACCTGGAGGCGGCCTGGGGGCTGGTGCGCGCCCTCCCCAGGCCGGCCGTTGTGATCGTCAAGCACATGAACCCCTGCGGCGCGGCGCTGGGGTCGGATGCTCGCGAGGCCTTCGTCCGCGCGCGGGAGGGCGATCCGGTGTCTGCTTTCGGCGGTGTGGTCGCGGCCAACATCCCGGTGGATCAGGCCGCGGCGGAAGCCATGGGCGAGATGTTCCTCGAAGCGATCATTGCTCCGGGGTTCGACCCTGATGCGTTGAAGGTGCTTGGCGCCAAGAAGAATCTGCGCGTGCTCGCCGCGGGAGAGCCCGGAGCCGCCGGCGGTCTGGAGTTCCGTAGTGTGCGTGGCGGTCTCTTGATTCAAGAGGCGGATACGATCGGCCGCGATGAATCGGCATGGAGAACGGCCACGGTACGCGCGCCCGCACCCGCCGAGTGGGAGGATCTGCGCTTTGCCTGGACGGTCTGCGCGCACGTGAAGTCCAATGCCATCGTCTTCGCAAAGGACGCGCAGGTCGTCGGTGTGGGCGCGGGCCAGATGAGCCGCGTCGACAGCGTGCGGCTCGCAGCCGCCAAAGCCGGCGAGCGAGCGAGGGGAGCGGTGGCGGCCTCGGACGCGTTCTTCCCCTTTGCCGACGGGGTCGTGGCCGCGGCGGAGGCCGGCGTGACCGCCGTGATTCAGCCCGGCGGCTCGGTGCGCGACGAGGAGGTCATCGCCGCCGCCGATCGCTTCGGTCTGGCGATGGTCATGACCGGCGAACGGCACTTTCGCCATTGAAGTCACGTATTGAAGAGCGATGCGTCATGGTGACCGCACTTCGAAGAGATGCGCGATTGGAGGCACCCGCGTGAGGCGTTATGGCGCGTTCGCAGCCATGATGCTCGTCGTCGTGGGAGGTGCGGCGCTGTCGGCCGCATCCGCGCCGCCGGTGCCCGACGCTGCTGAACCCGCGCCGGCGATCCTCGCCGCTACCGAGCAGACGAACCGTGGGAAGGAGCTCTTCGGGATGAACTGCGCCCGGTGTCACGGCGATCAGGGTGAGGGGACCGCTGACGGCCCGCGTCTGATCGGGACCCCCAACGGCATCGCCACGTACATGACGGCGAAGGGTCTCTTTGAATTCGCAAGCACCGAGATGCCGGCCGATGCGCGCGGCAGCCTCATGCCCCAGGCGTACTGGGACATCCTCGCATTCATTCTGGAGTCCAACCGGCTGCTGCCTCCCGACGTGACGCTCGGGCCGGACAACGCGGCCAACATCCGGCTCTCGCCGTAGAGGCTATCGCAAGGCGGCCAGCGCCGCCGCGCCGGCCGCTCCCGCAAGCGTCGCGAAAAGATTCACCACGTGGTTCGTAAGCCACGGCACGCCGCGAACGAGCACCGCTCCTCCGCCGGGTTCTTC
>JBOGSE010000738.1:0-4909 GCA_050694895.1 bacterium
AAAGCGCCTATTCACGCAAGAGGGCGGTCCAAGTTCGTGCTGGAGCGTGCACTTTCGTTCACCCCGCGCGGCCACGCCGGGGCTTGCTTCGATAAAACATAAATGATATAGGTTGTTTTATCGAGGAGGTCCCATGGTGACGCTCCGGCATGGTCAACGGCAGCTTTGGGAAGGATTCTTCGCCGAGGAGGCGGAGCAGTGGATGGAAGCGTGGATGAGGCAGGCCGATGAACTGCTGGAGGACGAAGCGCTGCTGGACAGTGTGTACGAGGCGCAGGGGCGGCGTCGTCCGAAGAGCCGGCGGCGGGGGCGGAAGCAAACGCCGGCCGAGGTGGTGCTGCGGTTGGCGGTGCTGAAACACGTGCGGAACTGGAGCTTCGAGGAAACCGAGCGGGAGGTGCGGGCCAACGTGGTGTATCGGCAGTTCACGCGGATCGGGGCGGAGAAGGTTCCCGATGCGAAGACGATGGGGCGGCTGGTGCAGGCCCTGGGCCCGGAGGTGGTCCAGCAGATTCATCAGCGGCTGGTGAGGATGGCCAGTGAGAAGAAGGTGGTGCGGGGCCGGAAGCTGCGGGTGGATACCACGGTGGTGGAAACGAACATCCATTATCCGACCGACAGTAGTCTGTTGGGCGATGGGGTGCGGGTGCTGACGCGGACCATGAAGCGCATCACGGAGGTCAGCAGGGGAATGGGCACGCGGCTGCGGAATCGGATGCGCCGTGTGGGGCAGCGGGTGATGGAGATTGCCCGAGCCAGCCGCAGCAAGGGGGCGGGGTTCGAAGAGAAGATGAAACAGGGCTACCGGAGATTGTTGCGGAGCACGCGCCAAGTGGTAAACCAAGCGGTGCGGTTCAGCCAGGAGATCGCCAGCGGTGTGAAGAAAGGAGGCCGGAACCAGCAGGCCGTTTTGTGGGACCTGCAGAAACAACTGGACACCATGGTTCCGCGGGTGAAGCAGGTCATTCGGCAGGCTCGGGCGCGCGTGCTGGGCGGCGATTCGCAGGTGCCCAACAAACTGCTGAGCCTGTTCGAACCGACGACGGAAGTGATCCGCAAGGGGAAAGCCAGCAAGCCCAACGAGTTTGGGAAGATGGTGAAGATTCAAGAAGCGGAGAATCAGATCATCACCGATTACCAGGTGTACGCGGAGCGGCCGAGCGATTCCGATCTGTTAGTGCCGGCGGTAGAAGCGCATCAGCAACAACTGGGGCGGGTTCCGGACTTGGTGGCTGCCGACGCGGGTTTCTTCTCGACCGAAAATGAACGGGTGGTGCAAGAGCTGGGAGTGAAGCGGGTCTCGGTCCCCAGTCGGAATACCAAAAGTGCGGAGCGGCGGCAACACCAGAAGAAGCGCTGGTTCCGCAAAGGTCAGAAATGGAGAACGGGATCGGAAGGCCGGATCAGCTTACTCAAACGGCGCCACGGATTGAATCGTTGCCGCTATCGAGGCCACGACGGCATGCAGCGTTGGGTCGGGTTCGGTGTGATTGCCGACAATCTGATCAACATCGGTCTCTGCCTCGCCCGCGGCAGCCCCGGATAGAGAGATGCCGTGGGGCTTGGGGCCCGACAATGGGGAAGCAGGCGAAATGCACCACCTGGCACCACTCCGGATTGGCTCGCCCCGCAGAGTCGCTATCCCGAAACGTCATTTTTGCGCCGGAAAGTAACTAGCTGATTTTATTCCTGGCGGTACACAATGATGCCGGCGTAGCCGACCACCGCGTTGCGGTCTCCGCCCGCGTCGGCGCTGGTGGCATAGCGGATGAGAGCGGTACGGTTGGCGCCCAGGTGCCTGGCGGCGGTCAGCATGGCGATCACCGGGCCGAAGCCGCACATGGAGTTGTTCTCGCGCCGGAGCACATCGTAGAGGCCCCGAGGGTCGAGTTCGAGAATGGCGTCAATAGCCTTGCGGTCCTTGAGGCGGGTAACGCTGTCGGGCTCGTAGTGGTTCATGTCGCTGGAAGCGACCAGCAGCAAAGGACGGCCAGCCTGCTCCGCCGCCCGGCCCAGCGCTTGGCCCAGTTCTTCGAGCTTCCGGAAGTCGCCCAACCGTACCGCGATGGGCACAAAGGTGAAGCCGGGCACCAGGCGCTGGAGGAAGGGCAACTGCACTTCCAGGGCGTGTTCGGCGGCGTGCGCCTCCCAATCTTCGCTGAGCAGCGCGCATTCGCGCTTCATCCGGGCGCCCAGGTCGGCGTCCACGGCCGCTCGTCCCAGCGGCGTCAGCCACTCTCCCGACGAGCATACGGCCACTGTCCGCCCGAAACCGGTGTGGTTCGGGCAGAGGATGACGAACAGGGACGGAAGCTGCAGGGCGCCGTAAACCGCCCCGGCGACGTGACCTGAGTACATGTATCCGGCGTGGGGAACCACGCAGCCCACGGCCCGCACCGGCTCCGGCGCCGGAACAATGTAGCGGTCCAGCACCTTGCGCAAGGCTTCCGGATGGGCCGGATAGAAGCGGCCGGCAACCGCAGGAGAGCGAAGCATCACCCCTCCTCCTTTGGCTGCTCTCATTGTAGCGGATGTTCCCCGCAGGCGCCAGCGTAGGGCGGAGATGGCAGCGATTCCGCATCAGCGCTCCAAAGCCTTTCGAACGACAGCCTTTTCACGAGCGAGTCAGGTGGGGGCAGGTTCGTGGTCGGTTTGGGCCGCATCTTGATCCGCCGAAGGGGGGCCGAGGAGGACAGCAAGGGCAGGTCGGCGATACGCCTGCCGACAATCAGCAGATCATGCAGCGAGGGGGGCCGGACGACAACAGAGTGACAGGCCTACAGGTCGGCTATGGAGAAGAGCCTCGAGCGCGAACATCGTCTTGATACAGTTCGCTGGCGATCACTTGGGCCCAGTACGCTTCGCTCTTGCCCCTACGGATTTGCGGCTTCAGATTGCAAATCCAGAAGGCTTGGAAAAGGTTGTAGCTGAGGAAGGCTATGAGCAGGAAAGCTTCGATGGCATTGGGCTCATGCTTATAAATGTGATCGGCATGCCAGGCATTGGCCAGTTGGTTGAATCCGTAATTCTCGATGTCCCATCTCTGATGGCCGAGCGCCACGACGGAGGCGGTAGAAACTTCGGCCAGCGGTAACGTAGTGGCCCAGATCCATTCTGTGGTTTTCGTTTGGACCTGCTTGTTCGCTTGGCGGCGGACCGGATAGCTCTCCTGAGAGCGAACCACCCGAACCGGGGCCTTCACCTGGGGCCAAGAGGTGAGATCCGGCACGTCCCACCATTGACACTGCCGGGAGCGATATTGGCCGGCTTGGGCAGGCGTGATCGGGAACAGACCGGCGGCATCTTGATACAGATCGCGCCGCTCGTCCTTCAGCACCACCAAGGCGTGTTTGCCATGGGCCAGCAGGAAATTGAAAAACAACGCTTGCGCGTAGAGGCCATCCCCCAGCACGAGCTGGAAGGCGCGCGGGTAAGCCTGCAGCACACGCTCCAGCAGCCGGAGGGCCGTGCTCACTTCATCCTCGCCGCGGCGCTGTGGCTCGGCATCGAGCAAGAGCCGGAGCTTGCCGCTCAACAGCTGCAACGTGACCTGGCGGTGATAGTACTGAATCCGATCTCCCTCGGCGGTGTGAATCGTCCGTTCCAGACACCCCGGACAATGCCGCAGATAACTGGCATGACTCTCATGGCCATCTAAAACGGCCACACCCAAGCCGCCCATGCTGGGCAAAGCCTTGTTCCGTTTCAAACAGGTGTAGACGTGGTGCAGTGCGCTTCTCAAGGGCGCCAGATCGAACTGTGCATGGACCCGGCCCATGGTATCGGCGCTGGCCAGAGGCCAGCCCAACCACTGCTTCCAAAACCGTGCACCGGAAAGCATCTCCAGCGCGTTCAGGCTCCCCAGTCGGCCCCAAAACAAAATCAGACTGGATTGCAAAAGCACCGATGCGGGGATGCGCGGGCGGGGACGACGATCCGTAGCGGTGGCCACAATCTTCTCGGAAAGACCGAAGATCGTTTCCCCGTAGCGAATCAGACGCCGGAGAATGCGCTTACTCCTTTCTGTCCATGAGGCGCTTCCACTCCATCTCGGACAGCTCTTCCAGAAGCTGCTGCACCTGCTGGTAATTGCCCACTGCTCCGCGGATGCGCTGTTCCCATTCCTTGGGCACATACAGTTGCCGCTGCTTGCCGTCGTGGCTCTGCACCAGGTACAACGAGACATGCAACTCCCCGCGAGTGCAACGGCAACCCGGCTTGCCACACTGGCGGGAGCGCACGGAAAGGGTTCCGCGCAGCAACCGCAGACCGTGGAGGATCTGGGCCAGACGCGAGCGGCGGCCGCGTTCGGCCGCCGAGAAAGCGGAACGAGGCAAGGGCGTTTGCATCTGAGATATTATGTATATATCAGATAACCTGTGCCTGTCAAGGAAAAAAACCAATGCGAATCTGCTCGGTAACGACCCGGCCGGTCTAAACAGAACAGGCCAAAAATGTTAGATCAGGTCAGAAAACATCGATGCGGAATCGCTGGCGTTCCGTGCGTTCCGTTGATTGGGGTGACTGGCGCTCGTTTGAGCCGTGCCCCCAGATCCTCGAGCCTTTCGCAAGCCTGTTCCTGGGGCCGCCGCAGCCGCACATTGTCAATCTGGCACGGCTATGGCGTGTGCTCCTCGCGCGATATGAGGAGAAGCCCGGCGGTACGGTCAAGACGCTTTCCTCTACTGAGTTCGTGCCGCCGAAAAAGAGCGGCCCATTCCGCGCCACAGCCCAATAGCGACCTTGGACTCCCCAGCGGGAATGCGCGGCCGCACGGCCAGAGTATGTAGCTGCTTGACGCTCATCAGCTAGCTACTTTCCGGCGCAAAAATGACGGCGGAAAGCGCCTATTCACGCAAGAGGGCGGTCCAAGTTCGTGCTGGAGCGTGCACTTTCGTTCACCCCGCGC
>JBOGSE010000739.1:0-2265 GCA_050694895.1 bacterium
GGACGTCCTTGTTGTCGGCGGTGGTGACAGCGCGCTCGACTGGGCCCTCAACCTGCTGCCGTACGCGCGCCACATCACCCTGGTCCACCGGCGCGATGGGTTCCGCGCGCACGCGGACAGCGTCAAGAAACTGCTGGACTCGCCCATCACGGTGAAGGTGTTCTACGAACTGCGTGCGATGCGCGGCGACCCCGACATCGCCGAGGCGGTCATCTTCAACAACAAGACCGGCCAGGAAGAGGTCCTGAAGGTCGATGCTGTCCTGGCCTTCCTCGGCCTGGTGAGCAATCTGGGGCCGATCTCGACCTGGGGTCTGATCCTCGAAGAGGATGCCATTGTCGTCAACACCCGCATGGAGGCGAATCTGCCGGGCGTCTATGCCGCGGGCGACATCGTCACGTTTCCCGGGAAGCTCAAGCTGATTGCGACGGGCTTTGGCGAAGCGGCCACGGCCGTCAACAACGCGGCGCGGTACATCAACCCCGACGCGTCGGTCTTCCCGGGTCATTCGTCCACGATCATGGAGAAGGCCGAGAAGGAGGTCGCTCGTCAGGCACGGTAAGAGTACGGTGGAATGCGCACCGCGTGTTGGCATTCGCTGCGGTAGAATCCACATCACAACGGACGGCCGTTGATGCGCAGGAGAGACACTGTGCCTAATGTCGGTGCGATCGTAGCCGCTGCCGGCCTGGGAACCCGGATGGGGACCGTCCATCCCAAGCAATTCATCCCGATCGCCGGCAAGCCGGTTCTGACCCACACCCTCGAGGCCTTCGAGCGCTGCCCCATCATCGAGAAGGTCTGCCTGGTCGTGCGCGAGCAGGAGGTCCCCCGCGTCCAGGGCCTGGTCACCGACTACTCATTGGGGAAGGTCACCGCGGTCATTCCAGGCGGCGAGGTTCGTCAGGACTCCGTCTACAACGGTCTCCTCGCCATCGATGGGGTTGAGATCGTGGTGGTTCACGACGGGGTGCGCCCGCTGGTGTTGCCCGAGAGCATTGCGGCGACCGTCGAGGCCGCCCGGGAGGGTGGGGCGGCGACACTGGCAACCAAGGTCAGTGAGACCGTCAAGGTCGTGCATGAAGGGATTGCGCTGCGCACCCTCGACCGCAGTCCGCTGTGGCTGGCGCAGACCCCGCAGGCGTTCCGCTACGCGCTGCTGCGCGAGGCGCACGAGCGGGCGCGTGCGGCCGGAGTTGTCGGCACCGACGATGCCATGCTGATAGAGCGGCTCGGGCATCAGGTGAGGATCGTACCGGGCCCGGTCGACAATCTGAAGATCTCGACCGCAAGCGATCTGGCGCTGGCTGAAGCCATCCTGGCCGGGAGAATGGCCGCCGATGCGGGTCGGCATCGGGTTTGACGTTCACCGGCTGACCCCCGGACGGCGACTGGTCCTGGGCGGAGTTGAGATTCCCTTTACGCACGGCCTCGAAGGGCACTCTGATGCGGACGTCCTCCTGCATGCGATCGCCGATGCGGTGCTCGGAGCCCTGGGCGACGGCGATATCGGCCGTCACTTCCCGACGACCGACGCGCGCTACAAGGACATCGCGAGCACGCGCCTCCTGGACACCGTGGCCATGAAGATGCGAAAGCGGGGCTATGGGCTCACCAATCTCGATGCCACGCTGATCGCCGCGGCGCCGGTGCTGGCACCGCACGTCCCGGCAATGCGCGAGACGATCGGCGGCATCCTCGGGGTGGACTCTGCGCGAATCAGTATCAAGGCCACCACGCACGAAGGGCTCGACGCGCTGGGCCGCGGGGAAGGCATCGCGGCGTACGCGGTGGTGCTGCTGGCCCCTCGCAAGCGCGGGAGGGCGTCGCGGGCCACGGCGGGGACCAAGAGGCGCAGGGGCAAGCGGCATGCGTAGCGTCGCCCTACTGGGTTCGACCGGCTCGATCGGGCGCTCCACGCTCGAGGTGATCGCCGCAGCGCCGGACCGGCTACGCGTAGAAGGGCTCGCCGCGGGCCGCAACCTCGATCTGCTCATCGAGCAGGTCAACCGATTTTCTCCGCGCCTGGTCGCCGTGGCCGACGAAGGAGCCGTTGCCGCGGTGAAAGCAGCGGTTCCGAAAGGCGTTGTGGTCGCCGGCGGGCCCTCGGCTCTGCAAGAGGTCGCGACGTTGCCCGACGCCGACGTCGTGGTCGTGGCCGTGGTCGGGATCGCGGGCCTGCTGCCGACCCTCGCCGCGGCGCGCGCGGGCAAGCGCATCGCGCTTGCGACAAAGGAAGTGCTCGTCGCAGGCGGAGACCTGGTC
>JBOGSE010000740.1:0-5194 GCA_050694895.1 bacterium
CTCATCACCGGATCGAGCCCGCGCGTCGACCGCGTGCTGATGCGGATCATGGACGGCCTGATGGCCTTTCCCGACATCCTGCTGGCCATCGCGCTGATGGCCACGCTCGGGCCGAGTGTTCGCAACGTGGTGATCGCGCTGGGATTCGTCTACACGCCACGGGTCGCCCGCGTCGTTCGGGCGTCCGTGCTCGTGATCATCAACCAGGAGTATGTGGAGGCGGCGCGGGCCCTAGGGGCCTCGAGGGCCCGCATCCTCGTCAGACATGTGCTGGCGAACAGTCTCTCTCCCGTGATCGTGCAGGCGACGTTTATCGCCGCATTCGCGATGCTGGGGGAGGCGGCGCTGAGCTTTCTTGGGGTGGGTGTCCCGCCGCAGGTCCCGACGTGGGGCGGGATTATCGCCTCCGGCCAGGTGTACCTTCGGCAGGCGGCGTGGATCAGCGTCTTCCCCGGCGCGGCGATTATCCTCAGCGTGCTGGCCCTGAACCTGCTGGGGGACGGGCTCAGGGACTTCCTCGATCCGCACCTCCGCTATTCCTCCTAGCGCGCCCGCCTTCCGCGACGCCTGCGCCTGAAGACCGCGCGCGTCGACGTCAGCCTCAATGGGCGGAGCAGCAGCCCCATGCCGATTGCTCGCACCTCCACGAGGGCGCCCTTCTGAAGGCCGTAAGCATCGAGGAGCTCGCGGGGAAGGGTGACGCCTACGCTGTTGCCCACGGTCGTAATCTGGCGCACGAGACGCATGGCCTGTGAATGCTCCTCCAGTGCCCGTATCCCCCAACAGGAATGACGGTTGTTATAACAATTATAACACAAGAACGGCGGAAACCTAGACCTGATGCGCGTTTCGGCGAAATCGACGCAGAGGGAATGGAAGAGGATTACCCGTTAGCCCACGCGGTGCGGCCTAGCTCCAGGCGCGGCGCAGCAGCGACCACCAGTTGCCGTGCATGATGGCCGCGATATCATCGGCCGCGTACCCGCGCTGTGCAAGGAGGCCGGCAACCTTCTGGAGATCTGCGATGGTGTCCAGATCGTGCGGTGACCCTTCCCGGCCGAACCCGCCATCCAGGTCGCTTCCGATCCCCACGTGCCGGGCGTTGCCGAGCAACTGGCAGATGTGGTCGATGTGCCTGACCGCGCCGTCCAGTGTGACCGACTCGTTGTCGTCGCCGTGACGCCAGCCCGGCGCAATCATCCAGCAGTCCATGGCCGCCCCGATGACGCCCTCGCGCGCCGCGATGGCTCGAATCTGCTCGTCGGAGAACTGACGCTGGTGGGGAACGAGTGCCCGGCAGTTGTTGTGGCTGGCGATCACACGACCGTCGAATCGGTCAAGGGCTCCCCAGAACGCCTGGTCCGAGCAGTGGGTGAGGTCCAGAATCACGTTCAGCCTCGCCATCTCTGACAGGAGCGCTATCCCGAGATCTGAGACGCCGAATTCTGTTCCGGTGCCGCCCGCATACCGGCCCGGGCCGTAGTGGCTCAGGCCGATGAGGCGCAACCCCTGCCGCCACCAATCCTCGAGCTCGTCAGGAGTCAGAATGGGATCGGCTCCCTCCATGCTGAGGACGAAGCCCAACGGCAGAGTGGGCGAGTTGCCAATCTCATGACGCGCGTCCCATGAAGCCCACTCGTTCATGTGGCCGTCGAGTTGCGAGGCGTCGCTAATCAGGCGGATGTGCCCCTGGCGCTCCAACGCCTGGTAGTAGGCGAGCTGACCGCGCCCAAGGCCGTGGGCCTGCGCATGAGACGCGAAATCCACGTGGGCAACGGGCCGGCCCGTCGACCGCGCGATGACCGTGGCAAAGCTCAGGGCGATGCGGCCGCTGCGCATCTCCGGAAAGGCCACGGTGCCCAGCCCCCGTCCCTTGCCCGGCGTATAGTTCTCCTGCGCCCGAATCGTGTACGCCGAGGCCAGGAGGTCCCGGTTCCACTGCAGGGCGTTCATCGCAAGATCGAGATGCGCATCAACGATAAGCATTCCCGGGGCCTCCCCATCTGCGCCTGAACTGTCTGCTCGCGCCGCGGAGGATCGCGCCGCCGTGGCCGAAGCAGGCCGTCTCGAAATCGAGCCCCGCGATTCGGGACAGGCTGCGGCGACCTTCATCGAGATTCTCGTAACCGGCAAAAAGGCTCAGGCCCATGATGTTGCTCGCCGCATCTGCGGCAAAGAGCACGCCGCCGTGCCGGCGCCACAGGAAGACCAGCTGCCCGGCGCAGTGGCCCGGAGCGTGAATCGCGCGAATCCCGCCGGCGATCGGCAGATCCTCCCCGCTGTTGACTTCATAGTCGATCTCCGCGGGCTCGACCGTCTGTGGAGCGCGGGAGATGAACATCTTGAAGATGAGCCCGTTGATCAATCCGGGTGCCGGCTTCATCGGCCGCATGCTCTTCCCGGTCCGCACCAGCGTGGCGTCGGTAGGATGCATATAGGCGGCCGCGCGGGTCGCGCGTTTGAGCGCGGCGAGACTGCCCGAGTGGTCGGCATGGCAATGCGTGACCAGAATGTGGCGGATGTCCGCGGGCCGTTTTCCCAGCGTGCGCACGGCCTGGAGAATCTTCTCGGCGCTCCCCGGGATGCCTGTGTCAATTAGCGTGAGCTCCCCCGTATCGATCAGAAACGCGTTGACGACCCCGAGCGAGATCGCGTGCAGGCCCGGCGCGATCGATCGGGGAGCGTCGAGCCGTATCTGGATCACGCGGCAAACCGCTGGAGGATCAGCGCGATGTGCTTGATCCCCTGGATGTAGTCGGTCAGGCGGATATGCTCGTTGGGCCCATGGACGTTCGCCTGCGCGTGGCCGATGCCGGTGCCGACGGCAGGCGTGCCGAACTGGCCGCAGACGACGTGCATCGGACCGCTTCCAGCCATCGTGGGCAAGATGATCGGTGGCTTCCCGTAGATCTCCTCGGCGGTCTCCGCGACGACATCGACGATCGGCGCATCGAATGGGGTCTTGGAGGGTGCCTCCATGCCCAGCGGCCGGACCGTGACATCACCGTAGGCGACGCGCCGGAGGTGCTCGCGCAGCTTGGCAAGGATGTCTTCGGCCCGCTGGTTGGGAACCAGGCGGAAGTCCACCTTCGCGCTGGCGCGGCGTGGGAGCACGGTCTTGGATCCAGGCCCCTGGTACCCTGTCGTGATCCCGCAGATTGTGCACGTCGGCGCAAACAGCCTGCGTCTGGTGAGTTCGACACCGGTCAGGCCCTTCAGGTAGGCAGGAATGCCCAGGTCGCGCCGGCTTTTCTCGTCGTCACGGCTGAGCGCGATGCGCTGTACCATGTCGAGTTCGGCCGGGGTCGGCTCGACGACATCGTCGTAGAATCCCGGGATGAGAATCTGCTCGTCAGGGCCCTTGAGCGTCCCGAGCGCCCACACCAGGCGCCAGGCTGGATTCGGTACGACGACGGCCTGGGACGAGTGGAGATCGCGCTTCGCGCCGTGCACCTCCAGTTCCACGTAGCAGATGCCTTTGCACCCGAGATAAATGTTCAGGACATCGTTGGTGTCTTTGGACCCCGACTCCCAGATGCAGGCGTTCGCCCGGGCGAGCTCGGGTCGCTGCCGCATCACCGTCCCAAGATGCGGGCTTCCGACTTCCTCTTCACCCTCGATGAGCAGTTTGACGCTGACCGGCAGCCGTCCCCGCACGCGCAGCCACGCCTCAATGGCCGCGACCCGCGCCATGATGTTGCCCTTCGTGTCCTGCGCGCCACGTGCGTACAGCCGACTATCGCGGATCTCGGCGCCGAACGGATCGGAGGTCCACTCGTCGAGCGGATCCACCGGCTGCACGTCGTAATGGTCGTAGATGAGCAGCGTCCGTCGACTGTCGCCGGGGATATCGGCGACGACGAGTGGCGGTCCGCCCTCTACCGGCTCAGTCCTGGCCGGGATGCCCTTCGCCTGCATCTGCGCGATCAGCAGCGCGGCGCACTCCTCGACCCCCGCGTGCTGTGCCGAGATCGACGGCTGCCGGCACAGCCGCTGCAAGTCGTGCACGAAGGTCTCGGTGTGGGCGTCAATATAGCGGAGGATGTCCTCCATCACGAGCCCCCGCGGGCGCGGGTCAGCGCCATCCTGGGAATCTCCGAAGGGTTCAAGACGCCGGTGACCTGCCCCGCTTCGACCAGGTTGCGCCACGGAGCCAGCGCGGCCATCCACCGATCGAGCCGAACGCCGTGGGCCTCGGGCAAGTAGGGCTGCAGTGCCTTCATCCCCTGCGCCAGCTTGATTCGGGCGCCGTGCAGATTCCCCTTTTCA
Organism: bacterium; assembly: GCA_050694895.1. Taxonomy (GTDB): domain Bacteria; phylum Sysuimicrobiota; class Sysuimicrobiia; order Sysuimicrobiales; family Humicultoraceae; genus JBQTJP01. Next base: position 4,270 of record JBOGSE010000740.1, read on the forward strand.
TAATGATAAAATGCGGCGGCGACGAGGATGATGCCGTGATAGAATGCCCGATCTGCCGGTGGCGCGATCCGCCACACGGCTTCCAGGAACTCGTGACACTCGAAGAACAGACCGGCGTTGAACATTGCCACGCCTGTGGCGATGGTGGCCCGCTCGCCGCGCCCGCCCCCGCCGCGCGTGGCGCGGTCCACGGCGCGGATCGCCGCGGCGAGGCGGTGCACCTGGCGGTTCATGTAGGCGAAATGAGGGCGGAAGCCTTCGGGAAGCGAGAGCCATCCGTCATGCCGCGCAAGCAGGCCGGCGTCGAGCAACCGCCGCACCCCGGCGGCCGCGCCGCCCGCTCGCCGTGCGCGGGCTCCCACCGCGGATACCGGGAGGTCGAACCGTGCGGGCTCACCCGCCGCGCCCTGCTTTATGACAAGGTCGCAGAACGCGACCAGCCAGACCGCCGCAGCGCGGGCCCTGTTGCGTGCGGGCCGCCGCAGCGCCTCCAGCGTCAGCGCGCTGAGCGTGTGCTTGAGGCGGACGTACATGCCTACGGATGTTTGCTCTTTTGCTCAACGAAGTTCAATCGCAGGTTGGAGACCAGGACCTCCACCTCGCGACGCTCGGGCTCAGAGAGGCGCGGCCGCACGAGGTCCGCAAGCGCCGCCGCGGCGTCGATGGCCAGCTGTGCGTCTTCGAGTTTGCGCTCGATCTTCTTTGTCGTGGAGTCGGGCACCAGGCCCATCGCTTCCCAGGCCTTTCCCGCCAGAAGGCTGATGCATGTCGCGAGGAGCGACGTCACCTCGGGCAGCGCCGCCTCGCTGCGGGGCTCAGATTCCGGACTCATCCCTTTGCCACCCCGACCTCCTGGCGCGTGAACCACTGGATCGCTGCGACCCCGAGCACGGCCGCGATCGCGATCAGGTCCTGCAGCCCTGAC
>JBOGSE010000741.1:0-10229 GCA_050694895.1 bacterium
GAACGAGATAGGCGTACAGGATGTCGACGAGGAGGTTGGTCAGGATGAAGATCCCCGCGAACACGATCACCACCGCCTGCACCACCTGGAAGTCCCGCGCGCGCACCGCATCCACCACCAGCAACCCGGTCCCCGGCCAGGAGAAGACGCTCTCGGTGACGACGGCCCCGGTCATCAAGACGCCCGCGATGATCGCGAAGAAGGTCAGCGGAGCGATGGCCGCATTGCGCAGGCAGTGCTTCCAGACCACCTTCCACTCCGCGAGCCCCTTGATGCGCGTCAGCTTCACGAACTCGCTGTCCAGGACATCGAGCATCGACGAGCGGACCAATCGCATGATGGCCGCGACCTGGAACCACCCGAGGGTGATGGCGGGCAGGATCATGTACTCGATCCCGCCCCGGCCCGAGGTCGGGAACCACCCCAGGGTCACCGCGAAGATCCACATCAGCACGATGCCGAGCCAGAAGGCGGGCAACGATTGCCCGAGCAGGGCGATGATCTTGGCGGCGGAGTCCCAGGCCGAGCCCTTCCAGACCGCGGAGAACACCCCGATCGGCACCGCGATCACGATGCTGATGACCAGGGCGAAGCCGGCGAGCTCGAGGGTGGCGGGCAGGCGCTGCCACACCAGGCCCATGGCGGAATGGCCGGGCCACTTCCATGAATTCCCGAAGTCGCCGCGGACGGCCTTGCTGATGAAAATGACGTACTGGGTGTGGAGCGGTTGATCCAAGCCCCAGTGCTTCGAGATTCGCTCGTAGTCCTCGGGCGTCGCTTCCAGCGGCAGCATCATGTCCAGGGGGTTGCCGGTGACACGCACCAGGCTGAACACGATGAGACTCATGACCCAGATGGCCATGAGACTGTGAAGGGCGCGTTTCGCGATGAACCGCTGCATGCATCCTCCGGCACGGGCGGACGGTGCCTCGAGCGCGAGGAGTCGGTCGCGCCTGACGGTACCGCAGGTCAACGGCCGTTGGCAAGGGTGCGCCCGGCCGTGATGGTCGCTACTTGCCGTCCTTCAGCGCCATGTCGTAGCCCTTGATGCGCTCGTCGCCCCGAGCCTTCCAGGCCATGCGCCGGGTCGCCCCGTAGAGGTCGAGCTGCTGGTAGAGCGGCATAGCCGCCGCGTCCTCCACCCAGAGGCGGTTGATCTTGTGGTACAGCTCGAGCCGGCGCTTGGGGTCCATGATCTTCTGCGCTTCGTCGACCATGCCGTCGAAGTCGGCGTTGTAGTAGTTGCCGAGGATCTTGCCGGAGCGGAACAGCGGCACGTACACCGTCTCGGCGTCATACGTCGTCGTGCCCCAGCCGATGAGCCAGACCGGCCCGGCCTTGTGGACGTAGGCCATGTTGTTCAGGTAGTTGCCCCACTCGTGGGCCCGCAGCGTCGCCCGGATGCCGGCCTTGTTGAGCTGGCCCACGATGGCCTCGGCCACTTCCTTGTCGCGGACGTAGCGGCCCTGCGGCGAGTTGACGACCAGGTCCACCCCGTTCGGGAAACCCGCCTCCGTGAGCAGTTGCTTGGTCTTGCCCGGGTCGTGCTTGACGGGCTTGAGCTGCGGATCGAAGCCGAAGTGATTCTGGGTGAGCATCGTCGCGACACGCACGCCCTTGCCGTCGAGAACCTCCTTGATGACCTGGTCGACGTCGACCGCGTAGTTGATCGCCTGGCGCACGCGCTTGTCGGCCACCGGCCCCGCGTACGGCCCCGCCAGCTTATGCTGGGCGTCGAACTGATGCGTGTAGTACATGAGCTGGATCGTCCGCACGCTCGGCGCCTGCGACAGGAACAGCCTCGGGTGATTGGCGATGACATTGGCCAGGTGCGGCGGGATGTTCACGGCCACGTCGATCTCGCCGTTCTGGAGCGCGGCCACTCGCACCGCGTCGTCGGGGATGGGCCGGAACACGAGCGCCTTGATCCGGGGCGCGCCCTTCCAGTACTGGTCGTTCGCGGTGAGCTCGATCCGGTCGTCCTTGACCCAGCGCACGAACTTGAACGGTCCCGATCCCACCGGGTTGCGCGCCACGTGCGGTATGTCCTTGTCGCGGTAGTACTTCGGCGCGAGGATCGGTAGCGTGGTCATCATGGTGTCCAGGATGGGCCACGGGGCCTTGGTGTGGATGCGCACCGTCTGGGCGTCCACGACCTCGGCGTGGGACAGCGGCGCCCACGGCGTCGCCCCGCGCAGCTTGAGCTTGGGATCGACGATCCGCTCGACGGTGAACTTCACGGCCTCGGCGTCCACCGGCTCGCCGTTATGGAACCGGGCGCCCTTGCGCAGCTTGAACTCCCAGACCGTCGGCGCCACGTTCCGGTACGACTCGGCGAGCATCGGCACGATCTTGAGGTCCTGGTCCCGCTCGAGCAGGAAGTCGAAGATGTTGGTGGCGAGGTTCGCCGCGGGGGTCTCCTGATGGTTCTGGGGATCGAGCGTCGTGGGGTCGACGCCCTGGGCGACGACCACCGTTCCGGCGGGCGCCGCCCCCACGGGGGCCGGCGCGAACAGCATCGCGATCAGCGTGAGCGCCAGGAGTCTCGTCCGCATGGGGCCTCCTTTGAGCGGAGAGCTTGGGTCGAGGGTGCCCTACTCTAGGTGTCGTCGTCCGGGGTGTCAAGGCGGCTCCCAACTGCGCTAGGCGGGGCTTAGCTGAAGGTGAGCCGCGCGGCGTCGAACCCGTACACCCGCGCGGCATTGCCGCCCGCGATCTTCGCCTGCTCATCGTCGGGTACGCCGGCAAGGATCTCGGTCAGGATCCTCCGGGATTGCGGGAACGTGGATTCGCTGTGGGGATAGTCGGAGCCCCACATCATGTTATCGACGCCGATCGCATCTCGCAGGCGAATACCGATCGCATCCTCCTGAAAGCTCAGGAAGACATTCCGGTGGAAGAAGTCGCTGGGACGCATGTCACTCTTGAAGCGGTGGAACGCCTCCTCGTGACGCTCGCGGTACGTATAGTCCATGGTGGAGAGCAAGTGCGGCGCCCAGGCGAGCTCGAATTCCACGATCGCGAGCTTGAGCGTGGGGTAGCGCTCGAAGACGCCGGAGAAGATCATGTCGCACATCGAGGTCGCGGGGTAGAAGGCCTTCGTCGCCCGGCTGGTCGCGTCGCGAAGCGTCCGGTCTCCCGCTCCGCGGATCTTACCCTGCCGCCGGGTGGCGGTGTGCAGGCTGAGTGGCATGGCGAGTGCCTGCGCCGCCGCCCAAAACGGCTCGTACTCGCGCTGATCGTAGCGGCGGTGCTCGAGTGGGTACTCCGTGATCATCGCTCCGGCAAAGCCTCGCCTGGCGGCGCGCTCCAGCTCCTCCGTACCCTCCTCGACATCGTCCAGGTTGATCATTGCGATGCCTTTGAGCCGGGCCGGGTCCGTGCTGCAGAAGTCGGCGAGCCAATCGTTGTACGCCCTGAAGATGGCGGACATGAGCGAGGAGTCGGTCACCTTGAAGTAGAACAGGCCCTGCGACGGGTACAGCACCTCGCCGGCCACCCCATCGAGACGCATGTCCGCGAGGTGCTGGCGCGGGTCATATCCGCCCGGCTGCACGTCTTCGAAACGACCTAGCCCGGAGATGGTCTGGGGGGCCTCGAACCGAGCCCCGGCATTGGAGATGAGCCCGATCCCGGAGAGTACCTGGTGCTCCTCGACCACAAGCTGATCGGCGCCGTCGATCCGCACCATCCGGGGTGCCCGCTGGCGGAACGCCTTGTCGATACGAGTGGTCCACAGATCGGGCGGCTCGAAGACGTGCGAGTCGGATGACAGAATGAGTGCGGGTGGCATGGCCTTCTCCTTTCCAGGCCCGGCGGAGCTTGCCCGATCGGGATCCGTCCTCAAGGGCGATCCGGCACACGCCACAGGAAGACGTGGTGATGGGTCTCGAGGACCGTGACGGTGATAGTCCGTTCGGGCACCCAGTCGGCGATGCCGTAGCGGTGGGACACGATACGGGTGCCGGGCGTGAGTTGGCTCACGAGCTTCGGCCGCAGCCGCGCATTGAGCTCCGGCGACAGGAAGAGCGTGACCACCGTCGCGTTCCGGATATCGGCATCGAACAGGTCCTCGACGCGGAACGTCACGCGGTCCCCGACACCGGCACGGTCGGCGTGCGCCCGGGCTTCCTGGATGCGTCGGGGGTCGAGGTCCACTCCCACCCCTCGCGCCCCGAATTCCTTGGCGGCGGCGATGACGATCCGTCCGTCGCCGCAACCGAGGTCGTAAACGACGTCGTCACGCGTGACATCGGCCAGAGTGAGCATGGCGTTCACGATCGCGAGGTTCGTCGGGACGAAGATGACGTCGAGCTTGACGGGACCGGCGGGCTCGCCGTCACTGGCCCAGGGCGCCCCGGCGGCACAGCCGGTCAGCGTAGCCGCCGCCAGGACCAGGCGGAGCAGGTGGGTCATTTGCCGGTTCATGACGCGAGTGTACGCGCTCAGCGGCGGCTCATGCCATCCCTGGGCGGAGCAGCGCTTGTCCGTCCCGTGCGCTCCCCTGCTCTGGTATGGTCGTGGGCACGGCGGTGTCAGGGTTCCACTGGGAGGCCAAGCGATGGACCTGGGGCTCGAAGGCAAGCGCGCGATCGTCACCGGCGGAAGCCTCGGCATCGGCAAGGCGATCGCGAGGGAGCTGGCCCGCGAAGGGGCCGACGTCGCCATCGTGGCGCGCACGAAGGAGACGCTCGAGGCGGCGGCGCGGGAGCTGGCCGCCGAGACCAGGCGCCGCGTCATCCCGCTGGTCGCCGACGTGACGAGCCGGGCGCAGGTGGACGCCATGGTGGCGCAGGCGGCCGCGCAGCTGGGCGGGCTGCACATCCTGGTGAACAGCGGCTCCCCGCCGGGGGGCTCCGCCACCGCCACCGGGCCCATCGAGAACGTGGTGGACGAGGATCTGCTCCACGACTTCAACGTGAAGTACGTGGGGGCGCTCCGGTGCGCCCGCGCCGCCATCCCGTACCTGAAGGAGCAGGGGTGGGGCCGCATCATCAATATCAGCGGGACCAACGCGCGGAACGCCGGCAACCTCAGTGGCGGGGCGCGCAATACTTCTCTCGTGCACCTCACCAAGACCCTGGCCGTGCAGCTGGGCCGCTTCGGGATCACCGTCAACTGCGTCCATCCCGGCATCACACGCACGGAGCGCACCCCGCGCCTCCTCGCCGCCCGCGGGAAGGAGCTGGGCATCGAGGCCGCCGACGTGGAGAAGGCCGACTTCGCCCACGACTCGCCGCGCGGCAATGCCATCGGGCGCATGGTGGACGCCTCCGAGATCGCCTACGTGACCGCCTTCCTGGCCTCGGACAAGGCGTGGGCCGTCACCGGCGAGCTCGTCGTCGCGACGGGCGGCGCGGGACGGGCGGTGTACTACTAGGACCCCGCACCCGCGCTGTGGAAGAGAAGCAATGTGACTCGTGGAAGCAGCACTGCCCGGAGCGTTTCCCACGTGACAGTGTCACGTCACCCGCAGCAAGGCAATCTGACAGTTCCCGGTGGGGTCGTCCGCAACTACGCTTGGCCATGGCGTTGCGATTCGGGCACGCGAGTTGCCAAGTGTCGGCCTGTGGTCATCCAGGAGTCTCGGAATCGACGCCAGAATCCCCGCACCCGGGTCTCGTGGCCCGTGGTGATCGAAACAGGGACCCAGCGCTTTCCCTGCCAAGTCGTGGACATCAGCAACCATGGAGCGAAAGTCATGACCAGCGCGCGGCTCCGCCCCGGGAGCGTCGTACGGTTGCAGATCATCCCGCCGGACGGAACACGGCTGCGTGTCGGGGCATTGGTGTGGCGCCTTGACGCTGATGGGGTGGCCTTCCTCTTCGCACGCAGCATCCAGCATCCGTACATTCGCGCCGCCTAGCCCGACTTCCGCGCTTCGGGAAGCGGAGTGCTAGGATTTCGGCGAGTTACACAGGCGTTGCGTCACTATCGACTCATCGACTGACCGTCCAGGTCTTCACGGGTTTCATGACCTCGTGGGGGATCTGTAGGACGCGGTAGATCTCACGGTGCACGTCGTCCGGCGTGGACGCCTTGCGGATCTTCAGGATCCGGCCGTCAATCGCGGGCAGGACCACGGTCGCCACCTGGTGGGTCGAGAGTTGCTCCCGCAGCGTGGCCCACGAGGTGTGCCACCCCTGGTCGAGACAGCGCTTCTCGAGGGCGACCAGCAGATGGTAGGCGAGCACGCAGAGGAAGATGTGCGTCTGCACGCGATGCTCGAGGTGGTGGAAGATCGGGCGCTCCATCAGCGGGCTCTTCAGGGCACGAAAGGCCGCCTCGACGCGCGTGAGCAGGATGTAGAGGTGCCAGATCTCTTCGTCGGCGAGATCCTGCCGATCGGTCTTGAGCAGGTAGGTCCCATCGAGGGCGATGGCCGCGGTCTTTTTCTCCGTCTGTTCCGTCCAGCTCACAGTGCCCGTCGCCGCGTCGTACGTGATGGCGTAGTAGCGCGCCACCCGTGGGTACCGTTCCTTGAGTCGGCCGATCGCCTCCTGGACCTTGCTGGGGTCGCGCAGGCGGCCCTGGGCCACGCGCGTCTGGAGTTTGCGGAGATCGGCCAGCAGCCGCTGCTCGTGCGTTCCCCGGATCGCTCGATCTTTCTCCGCGCGCGCATCGCTGCGGCAGAGGATGTGCACCTCGTCGCCGACGGTCTGCCGCTTGATGACGACGCGCGTCTGCTTCTGTCCCGGATTGCGGGGCGAGGGCACGCGGACCACCGCGGTCCAGTCGGCGGCGGCGGCGAACGCGTCCTGGTGGGCGCCGCGGTCCGGGTAGCGCGCGGCCACGAGGTAGTGATGGCCGCGCGCCCGGATCTGGGCCAGGTTCTCCGCGAAGGCCATGCCCCGGTCGACGACGACGGTCGCGCCACCCCGGCGCCCGGTGCGCTCCTCCAGGCACGTGAGCATGTCGTCCACGGTGGTCCGATCTTGGCGATTGCCGTCGAAGACTTCGTGGGCCTTGGGGAAGCCGTCCCGGTCCAAGACCAGCCCGATCACCACTTGCTTGCAGTCCGGCCGGTGGTCGCGCGAATAGCCGCGCTTGGCCTGCGGGTTACGCGGGCACTGCCCTTCGAAGTACGTCGACGTCAGGTCGTAGAGGTAAATGGTGTCGTCCAGGTTGAAGAGCGTGCGCTCGCGGGCGGCCAGGGCCTGCTCGATCGCGACGCGCTGTGGGTGCAGCCGATCGAGGTTGCGATACAGCGCATCATCGGCGAGCAGGGCGAAGTCCGTCCCGAGGATGTCGGCCAGCGCCGTGCGCCGGATCCAGTCGGGCATGGCGTGTTCCGAGGCCGGCTGCACCAGCCGGTTCAAGGTCATCACTTCGGTCAGCAACTGCGCCCGCCGACTCAGCCCGGCGTCGGCGAGGATCGTATCCAGCCGCAGCAAGCGCCACATCTGGTGCCCCACGTGCACCGGCCCGGCTTCCCGTTCGTCTTCGAACGTCACGCGGTCGGGGTCGATCGTGACGCCGGGGCCCGAGCCGGCGGCGCGTGGGCGCGGGGGACGCACGCGGGCGGCGAGCGCATCGACCGCGGCATCGGGCACGAGGGCCGTCTGCCCCGCGAGCGCCGCATGAAGGCGCTGCGCCGTGCCGAGCCACTCGTCCTTCGGCCCCGGTGCCAGCGCGCCGAGCGAGCAGATGACGCGCTGGCGGGGACCCTTCGGGGTCGCGACCGATTCGACGAGGAGATAATTCTGGTAGGTCTTGTCGCCGACGCGCCGGGTGGTGCGGCGGAGATACATGCCACCGACAGCATGTCACTATCGAGCTTGACTCGTCAAGGAAAATCGGCCACAGAGTTAGTCACTATTTCGGCCCGGCGCCTCGGTCGCCTACGAAACCACGCGCACTTACGACGCGCGGACGGCGCGAATTGGCCGTTTCCCCCTTGGCGACCGCGGAAGTCGGGCTAGGCGGCCGCGCAGCGCCGCGTCATCTTCTCGGCTTCCACCCACGAGCTCCTCGAACCCTTCCTCAAGGAAGTCTCCGACCGCGGCGACGGGAACGGCCTGCCTCGCTTCGTCGAGCAGGAGTTCCGCCAGTTCCTCGCCTGCGGCCTGACCGTCGCTGCCCGGCGGTTGTTACTCCACCACGCCGAGGCGGCCGTTGGCGCTGCCCATGTACCAGAGGCGCCCCTTGGCATCGATGGTCATCTTCCGGATCTTGAGGCCGCGGGAGGGGAGGGGGATGACCTTGATGTCCCCGGTGGCGGGATCGAGACGGAGCACGGTGTCCGTCTCGATCTCGTTCGCCCAGACGATGCCCGCTCCATCGACGTTCACGGCGTACGGGCCACCCTTTTCGCCCGCCGGCAGCGCGTACTGTTTGATCACCCGACCGGCGGCAGGATCGACCTGAGCGAGCTTGCCGTGGCCGAACAGGGTGACCCAGAGCGTCCCGTCAGGGGCCGTGGCCATGCGACGCGGCTGGGCGCCCGTCTCGAGCGAGAGCTCGGTCACCGAGCCCGTCCGCGGATCGAGCTTGCCGAGCCGGTCGCCGCGGAACTGGCAGAACCAGACATTCCCCTGTTGATCGAGCGCGATGCCATAGGGGTTGCCGCGCGTGGGGTACTCGGTGATCGCCCCGCTCTGTGGATCGAGGCGCCCGATCCGATTGCCGCGCGCGTTGGTGAACCACAGCACACCGGCATCATCACTGACGATCGTGTGGGGGTGGCCCCCCGAGGGCGCCTTGTATTCCTTGGTTTCACCGGTCGCGGGGTCGAGCCGGCCGATGGTGCCGTTGCCATAGCCGGTGTACCAGACCTTCCCGCTGCGGTCGACGAGCAGTCCATGCGGGGTGGCGCCCGCAGGGAGCGTCCACTCCTGGAACCTCTCGGTCGAGGGGTCGAAGCGGGCGATCTTGTTCCCGGTCATGACGGCGATGTAGATGGTGCCGTCAGGTCCGGGTGCTGGATCTCGAGCCAGTCGGGGAGTAGGCACGGCCCATTCGCGCACCGGTTCCGCGAGATGCGGGCGCGCTCCCGGTTTCACCACGTAGTTGGAGCCGCCGGCTGACACCGGCGTCGTCGGTCCCACGACGTGAGCGAGGATCGCCGTAGCCGCGAGCCACCGGAGCGTCCGACGCGTCCCGTGTCCCGGACCGATGACCAGCAACGAGCGTGTCGTCCTCATGTGGGGTCTCCTTGTCTCCTTGACTGAAGGTGCCCTTTACCGGTTGTGGCGATCGATCAGGACCCGTGGGCCAGCCCCGCGCGGCACCACCACCTCGAAGGCCCCGAGCGCCATCTCCTCCCACGTCTGATCGCCCCACCGCACCGGGACAGTGGAATCGGGATTCACGGGATTGCCGGGCGAGTTGTCGAAGATGAAGGTGGCCTCGAGCCGGGTGCCCTTCTTCAGCACGAGCTCGTCGGCGAGGTGGTATCGAAGCTGCCACATCGAATCGTACCCGGACACTCGCAAGAGCGTCTTGCGCTCACCCTCGGGCGTCACCATGCGGAACTCCGAGGCCTTGCCCCGCAGGTGCATGTGGGGATGCAGGGCCGTGAGCTTCACGTCGACCCTGAGCGTCGCGGCGGCTTCCACCCGGAAGCTGGGGTCGCCGGGCGGGATCGTGAAGGTAGTGTTGACGATGGCGAAGCGCCGGACCTGCTCGGCCGGTGGCTCCGTCGCGAAGATGAAGCCGACGCGGGTCCGGTCGGTCGTCGCCTTCCCGTTGGTCGTGTAGTGCAGCTCGAGCACGAGGTCCGAGCCGGCGCGGACCAGCGTGGCCCGTCCCGGCGGGTAGAGCACTGCCGCCCGGCCGGGTGTGTACGAGCCGATGCTGCCGCTCGCCATGGTGGCGGCGGTGTTCGACCCGCCCTTGGGCCTTGCCTCGCCGACCGGGACGTCGGTCAGCCACTGGCTGCCGGGTCCGCGGAGCACCGCCCTGACGTGATGGACCACCGAAGGATCGCCGGGCCGGATCTCGAACGCCTGCACCCATCGGTCCTCGGTGAAGCCGAGCGGGATGACGACGTACTGGTATTCGAGCGTTCCCTTGGCCGGGATGTCGAACGGCTTCGGCATCTCGAGGACCAGCTCCGGCTTGCCGATGGTCCAACCCTCCTCGAACCGACGCGGCGGCGGCGCATCGGCCAGATTGCCCTCGGGGGCGCCCGCATTCACCCAGGACAGGAGGGTACGGACCTCCGCCTCGCTCAGCCGGCGATCGTTCGAGAACCGGTTCACGTCGGGATCGGCGAACCACGGCGGCAT
>JBOGSE010000742.1:0-2535 GCA_050694895.1 bacterium
GATCCCCGTCGAGGTGCGGCCCGTCGGGGCGGCTGCGGCGATCGTCGTAGCCGACATCACTATCATGACCGTGACCTCGGAGGATGCTGCCGGCGCCGTGTCCGCGCACGAGATCGCAAACCAGTGGGCCATGCGCTTTGCACAGGGTCTGCGGCGCGCACTTCCGGGCCGTGAAATCATCGCACGGATGTATGCGCAGCCGTCCGTCCCGCGTCCAAAAGAGGCTAGATGGCTTACAGGGATCACGTGGTACTGGCAGGGCACACGGATGAACGACGGTAGCCAGTTTGCACCCGATGACCGGCGGCGATACTCGGTATTCTTCTCACGGGGCGGGCGCGTGGCAGTGCGCACCGACTGCAAAAGCGGACTGGGGCAATACGTGCTCCGTGGCCGGGCCCTGACGATGTCCGCGCTCCCGTTGACCAAGGTGGCCTGTCCGCCCGGGTCGCTGAATCGGCGCTTCCTTGCCCAGCTGAAGGACGTCGGCAGTCTCGTCCGGCGCGGTGATCTTCTTCATCTTGAGATCAAGGATGACTCAGGCACGATGAGATTCGGCAAAGTGCTTTCAGAGGCGTACGTGACCGGGACTGTCACCTACCGCCAACGCATCGCGCTACCACCCGACGCTGTCCTGAATGTGCAGTTGCAGGATGCCTCAAAGGTGGACGCGCAGGCTACCGTGCTCGGTCAGCGGTCCATCGTAACTGGCGGCCGCCAGGTGCCGCTCGCGTTCGAGGTCAGGTACGATTCAAGCAAGATCAGTACGAACGCGACAGTCGTTGTCAGCGCGACGATTTTGATGGGCGGAAGGTTGCTGTTTACGACGACCACCGTTCAGCGCGTCATCACTCGAGGGCATCCGAGCAGAGGAATCGAGATTGTTCTTGAGCCTGTGAGATGAAAACGTCATGAGCGCAACCCAGAAAGACAAGGCAATTCGCTTTGAGGCATTGCACCAGGGATCGGGCGCATTCGTGATTCCAAACCCCTGGGACGCGGGCTCTGCTCGCATCCTCGCCGGGCTCGGCTTCCAGGCGCTGGCGACGTCAAGCGGCGCCTCTGCTGGAGTTCTCGGCCGCCGCGACGGCCAGGTGATGCGTGAAGAGGCGCTGGCGCATGCGCACGCCATTGTCGCCGCAACGGACTTGCCCGTGTCCGCCGATCTGGAGAAAGGCTTCGGCGACGCGCCGGCCGTCGTGGCAGAGACCATCCGTCTTGCTGCTGAGGCGGGGCTGGTCGGCGGGTCGATTGAAGATGCGACCGGCGACAGGACCAAGCTTCTCTACGACATCGGCCACGCGATCGACCGCGTAGCGGCGGCCGCGGAGGCGGCGCGGGCGCTCCCCTTCTCATTTACCTTGACTGCCCGTGCGGAGAACTTCTTGCGCGGCAATCCTGACCTGGACGACACCATCAAGCGGCTGCAGGCCTTCGAGAGTGCGGGCGCAGATGTGCTGTTTGCCCCCGGCCTGCCCGACCTCGCATCCGTACGTGCCGTCTGCTCGGCGGTGTCGAAGCCCGTCAACTTCATGGTCGGCATCAAGGGCAAGTCATTCAGTGTTGCGGAGTTGGAGACGGCCGGTGTCAGGCGGATTAGCCTTGCCGCCTCGCTGTACCGCGCGGCCATGAGCAGCCTGCTCGAAGCCGCCAGGGAGGTCAAGGAAAAGGGCACGTTTGGCTATCTCGACCGGTCCTTCACCGCCCCGTAGTTCAGCGGCTTCATGCAAGTCAACCAGCGAGGGTGAACTGGGCTGGGTGGAACGTCAAACCCAAGGTGAGGAGACCGGAATGACAAGGCAATGGACCTCTCCGCCGCCGATGGCGATCGATCCCAAGAAGAAGTACCAGGCCCGGGTGCAGACTCCCAGGGGCGTAATTACGGTAGAGCTGCATGCGCAACACGCGCCCAAGACCGTGAATAACTTCGTCTTTCTCGCGCGCGAGGGTTTCTACGACGGCATCACGTTCCATCGTGTGATCGCCGACTTCATGATTCAAACAGGCGATCCCACCGGCACGGGGCGCGGCGGACCAGGGTATCGCTTCGAGGACGAGACCAAGGGGAATCCACTCCGGCACGAGACCGGCGTTATTTCGATGGCCAATGCGGGGCCGAACACGAACGGGAGCCAGTTCTTCATTACCCACGCTCCACAGCCCCATCTGGATGGCCGACACACCGTGTTCGGGAAGGTGGTCGATGGACAGGATGTCGTGAACGCGATTCGGCAAGGCGATCGCGTGACGAAAGTGGAAATTGACGAAACCGAGCATGGTCGAGTCCAGGGGGCATGAGATTCCAGGGATAATCGCAAAGCCCATAACCAACGGGGAATGGATGGTCAAGGATGTTGACCGTGCCATAGCTTCTTACATGGAACACTTGGGATTCGCGCTCAAGCAAGAAATGAGTTCGGCCTTCGCGTACATTCCCAGAGACGACGTTACCCTTTGGCTCAGTGGACCCCAGAGCTCGGCCGCCCGCCCTATGCCTGACGGACGCCGCCCCGAACCCGGTGGGTGGAATCGGTT
>JBOGSE010000743.1:0-4502 GCA_050694895.1 bacterium
GTCGGAGTAGAGATGACGATTGCTCGTAACCCCCTCCACGGATCCGGACGGGCGGCATTACCGCATCCGGCTCTTGCCTTAGGTGACAACGCCAAGTCGCCGAAGGGGATAGGGATGACAAATCCGCGCAGGGGGCAGCCACCGCTCGACGAGCCGGCGCATCCGCTCCCAGGCGCCGTACCCGGTGTGACTGCGCCGCGCCAGCGCGCGGTGCCAGAGCCGGCCCACCTGGAACCGGAACATGCCTATTGCCGGGCTGTTCATGGGCACCCCGTAGTAGCGGATGTGCCCACCAACGACCTGGCGCAGCCATGCACCCACCACTGGGATCGGGGCGTGCAAGCGCCGCCGCAGCTCGGCCTTCACTTCGCTCAGCTTTGCCTGCACCCTCTTTCGAATCGTCTGCCTCACCACCGTGAACCGTCCGTTCCGCTTCTTCCCGCAAATGTGCGTGAAGCCGAGGAAGTTGAACGTCTCCGGCTTCCCCAGGCCGGCGCGCTGGCGGTTGTCGGCCGCGAATGGCCCGAATTCCAGCAGCCGCGTCTTCTCAGGGTGCAGCTCCAGGCCGAACTTTGTGAACCGCTCACGCAGCTCGGCCAAAAACCGCTCGGCTTCCGCCCGGTGCTGAAACCCCACGATGAGGTCGTCCGCGTACCGCACGACGATCACGTCGCCGCGCGTCTGCGTCTTCCGCCACCGCTGGGCCCAGAGGTCGAACGCGTAGTGCAGGTACACGTTGGCCAGGAGCGGCGAGATGACTCCTCCCACGCAATCGCAAACTTTGCCTGGGACAGGGTCGTCCCCTATCAGCGACTCTGGTATCAAAAACATTGACGTAGATGACATACGTGATAGTACGCTCATGACACATGAACGATCGGCGGCGCTCACGAGTGGCCCAGTACGCCGAACGCGTGAACCGAGCGCTCGGCCTGTTGCGGCGGTTGCCGCCCGCGGCCGTTTTTCGCACGTTGGCCCGCCAGTATCGCGTATCTGCGCGCCAGGCCCGGCGGTATGTAGAAGCGGCCCGGCAGCATCCCCAAGGATTACCCGTGCCGGAGGCAACCGTGGTGTTCACCGTGAAGCTGCCGGCCAGTCTTGCGCGCCGGCTCCGGGCATTAGCACGCGCCACCGGGGCGAGTCTCAGTTCGCTCGTCACGCGCGGACTCGAAGATTGGCTGCATCGGGTGCGACCCGGACCAGGTGGTGGAGGATAGGCGCGTCGAGCACGCCTACGTGTTTGACCGCCTGGGCGGGGCGCGGTTGATCCAGGCGTATCGGCTCTTGGTGTCGGAGCGACGGCGCACCGTGCGGACGACGCGACCGCCGGGTGATGCCGATCTGATAGGAGGCGCGTCCCGTGAAAACCGCGGCGATCTACGCTCGGGTCTCGTCGGACCGGCAGAAAGAGGAACAGACGATCACCAGTCAGACCAGCGCTCTGCGCGCGTACGCCGCCGAGCACGGCTATCTGGTGCCTGAGGGCTGGGTGTACGAGGATGAGGGCTGGAGTGGCGCGACGCTGGTCCGGCCAGGCTTGGAGCGCGTGCGCGACTTGGCGGCCCAGGGGCAAGTCGATAGTCTCCTCGTGTACAGCCCCGATCGGCTCAGCCGCAAGTATGCCTATCAGGTCCTGCTGCTCGAGGAGTTCGCCCGGGCGGGCGTCGAGGTGGTGTTCGTGCGGGCCCCCCGGGTCGAGACACCCGAGGAGGTTCTCCTGGTGCAGTTCCAGGGGATGATTGCCGAGTACGAGAAAGCCCAGATCAGCGAGCGTACTCGCCGCGGCAAGCGGCATCGTGCTCGCTGTGGCGTGGTGAACGTGCTGTCCGGCGCTCCCTACGGGTATCGTTACGTCCGCAAAGCGGAGGGGGAGCTCGCGCGCTACGAGGTCCTGGAACCAGAGGCCGCGGTCGTGCGGGAAGTGTTTCGGCGCTACACCGAGGACGCGTCGCCGATTGGCGCCATCGCGCGGTGGCTGACGGACAGCGGCACCCCGACGCGCACAGGGAAGCGGCAGTGGGAACGCAGCACGATATGGGGCATGCTCCGCAACCCGGCGTATCAGGGGACGGCCTGCTTTCAGAAGACGGCGATGACGCCGCGCGAGCACGTCCGGGTGACCCGGCGGCTGCGCCAACGGGGGGGCGTGCCCGCGCGCCCCGTCTCGCTGCGGGATCGCCCGCGCGAGGAGTGGATCGAAATTCCCGTCCCGGCGCTGGTCTCCCCGACCCAGTTCGCGCTGGCCCAGGCTCAGCTCGCCGAGAATCGCCGCTTCGCGGCACGCCACACCAAGGTCCCATCTCTGCTGCAAGGGCTGTTGGTCTGTCGAGCGTGCGGCTACGCCTACTATCGGACGTCGACGCGGACCTCGCGGCGAAAGCTCTTCTACTACCGCTGCCTGGGGTCGGACGACTACCGATATCCCGAGGGGCGCCGCTGTACGAACCGCCCGGTCCGGCAAGATGCGCTGGACGCGCTGGTCTGGGCGGAGGTCATCCGCTTGCTGGAGAATCCCTCGCTCGTCCGCGAGGAAATCGATCGGCGGCTGGCGGCGTTGCGCACCGAGCATCCCATGACCGTGAAACGCGAGAGCCTGGTCAAGACGTTGGGGCGGGTCCGCGGGGCGATCGTGCGGCTCATCGAGGCCTATCAGGAGGAGCTCCTCTCGCTGGAGGAGTTGCGCAAGCGCCTGCCGCCTCTACGACAGCGGGAGGCGATGGCCGAAGCGCAGATGGCCGCGTTCGAGGCGGAGCTGACGGACGCGGAGACGTACGTGACGCTGGCCCAGAGCCTCGAAGGTTTTCTCGCCAAGCTCCACGAGGCAGCCCACACCCTCGCCCTCCCCGATCGCCAGCGGGTCGTCAGGCTCATCATTAAGGAAGTGCAGGTGGGTCCCGACACTCTCGTGCTCAGGCATTCGATCCCCGTTCCTGGGAACCATCCCGATCTGGGTTATCTATTGCGTGGGAGGAGCCACGCTGCCCCCCTGGGGCGTGCCCGTTTCACTCCACGTCCGTGTCCCGTCCTCCAGCACGCCGGCGTTGAGCCACTTCTGGATCAGCCGCACGACGCGCCGGTCCGCAATCCGGTGCTCGACGAACGTCCCCAGCCACCCTCGGTCGATGGCCTCGAAAAACCCCCGGATGTCCAGGTCGAGCACCCAGTTCACCTTCCGCGTCAGAAGCCCGACGTAGAGCGCATCCAGCGCATGGTGCGGGCTGCGCCCCGGCCGAAACCCGTAGGAGAAGCCGAGGAAGTCGGTCTCGTAGATCGCGTTCAACACCGCGACCGTCGCGCGCTGGACGACCTTGTCTTCCAGCGTGGGAATGCCCAGCGGCCTCTGCCGCCCGTCGGCCTTGGCGATGTACGCCCGCTTGACCGGCTTCGCTCGATACGCCCTGCGCTTCAGCCGTTCGGACAAGTCCACGAGGTTCTCCTCGAGGGCCTCTCCGTAGTGCCTCCACGTTTCCCCGTCGATCCCAGGGCCGGCGTCCCGCTTCAGCGCGTAGTACGCCGCCCGCAGGTGCTCGATGTCGTAGACGTGGTGCAGCAGCGTCGTGAACCGCATCGTCTTGTCCCGCTCAGCTACTTCACGTACCCGCTCCAGCGCACTGCGCGCGCCGTCCCGGTTCTGCGCCCGGGGCGCGTTTTGCTGGCTCAGGTTCCCTTTGGCCAGGCCCCTTCCCTCCATCCCCTCCGCCGCCGGTCGCCCGGCCTTGTTCGGGAACTTCGTCGGTGTTGGGTCGGAGGAGGCGCGTCGGATGCCCGCGCCTCCGTCCGCCGCTCAAACTGCACGTGCGGTTCTCCCGCATGCAGCTTTCACGAAGTTGCGGCCCTCGGCCGCGAGCGCAAAGAAGGAATCAGCGCAACCAGACCTACCAGCCCCAACTCGCCACGGAGTCGCCGTTCCGGGAGGGTCTTCCACCCGGTGCAGCGCCACCGCTTATGCCGGTGTGACCACAGCCGTTGCACGATCCACCGGTCGAGCCGGTTGAAGAGTTTCCGCACGTGAGCGCGCTTGTAGTACTCGCCCCACCCGCGAATCACAGGATTGAGCTCGCGGATCAGCTCGGCGGTGCTCAACGGAATGCGACGCCGCGTCTTCCGGCGAAGGCTGTCCTTGAACCGGTCGACCGACTTCTGCGTCGGGTACGCGTAGAGATCCCCGCTCCGCACCCCAGACCGGATCTTCGCCTCGGGCAGCCGCAGTGCCCGGCTGCCCTGCTTGATCTTGTAGCCCAGGAACGCAAAGCCGTGGCGCACGTGCACGATCTGCGTCTTCTGCCGATTGACCCGCACGCCCAGGGTTCCGAGTATCTGTTCTGCGATCCCCAGCGCCACCTCCGCCTCGCGCCGACTCCTGCACGTCACCACCCAGTCGTCGGCATACCGCGTGAGCTGGTATCCCCGCCGGCGCATCTCCCGATCAAACGGCGTCAGAAGAATATTGCTCAGCAAGGGGGAAACCACCCCGCCTTGCGGGGTGCCCTGCGGGGTTGGGA
>JBOGSE010000744.1:0-3446 GCA_050694895.1 bacterium
CGCGCCTGCCCGAGGTCACGGCCAACGCGCTGGAGCGCGAGGCCACGATCAAGAGCCTGGCCAAACGTCACGCGCGCCGCAATCCATGGGTCGTGATCACGCGCGGCTACATGCTGGGCGTGGGAGATGAAGCGGCGCTCAAACTCAAGGAGACCTGTTACGCCGCGGCGGAGTCGATGTCCGCGGCTGAGTTCCTGCACGGTCCGATCGCCGCTGTCGACAAGCAGAGTTCGGCGCTGCTGCTCCTGCCGCCGGGTCGCAGCCGCCCGGGGTTGATCGACGTCCGCGTCCAGCTGCGCGACCGATCAGTGCCGACGATCACCTTCGCCTTTGGCGATGACCCCGGAGATGTCGCCATCAACAGCCGCCTGCCCGAAGCGCTCGCCCCAATTGTCGCCGCCCCGACAGTTCATCTCTTCGCCTATCATCTCTCGGTTGCGCGCGGTCTGAATCCCGATCAGCCGCGCGGCCTGAAGAAGGTCACGGTCACGCGCTGACTGCCACCAGCGCCCCGGTCCCGATGAGCGAACCCCCGTCGGTCGTGTGGGCGACGGCCCTTACGAAGCGATACGGCGCAATCACCGCCGTGGACGGCATCTCGTTTGTCGTCCGCCAGGGAGAGTGCTTTGGTTTTCTCGGTCCCAACGGCGCCGGTAAGACCACCACCATGAAGATGGTCTACTGTGTCCTGCCTCCCACATCGGGCGATCTGCGGGTTTTGGACATGGACGTGCGCACGCAGGCGCGCGCTATTAAAGCACGGCTCGGCGTCGTGACGCAGGATAACACGCTGGACTCGGCCCTCTCCGTACGCGAGAATCTCTTGGTCTTCGCGCGCTACTTCGACCTTCCGTGGCCCGAAGCCCGACGGCGCGCCGGGGAGCTGCTCGATTTCGTCGCGCTCACCGACCGCGCCCAGGACAAGGTCGAGCAGCTCAGCGGGGGGATGCGGCGGCGGCTGATGGTGGCGCGCGCGCTGGTCCCGCAGCCCGACCTCCTGATCCTTGACGAGCCCACGACCGGGCTTGATCCGCAGGCACGACAGCTCACCTGGGAGAAGCTACGGCAGCTGAAGCGCACGGGCGTCACGCAGATCCTCACGACGCATTACATGGAGGAAGCCGCGGCGCTGTGCGACCGCATCGTCATCATGGATCAGGGCCGTATCGCCGCCGAAGGCGCTCCGGCCGATCTGGTGCGTACGCACGTGGGCCGTGAGGTCGTCGAGCTCCGCGGATTCGAGTCCGATGGACAGGCGCGTGACGTCTTGAAGCGAGTCCTGGCTGCCGCCGCCGACCTCACCGACGCGCATGAGGTCCACGATACTCTCGTCCTGCTCTATAGCCGGGATGGTGAGACGCTGCTCCACCGCATCCGCGAGCAGGGGGTCGACGTCGAGGCCGCGATCCTCCGCCGCGCGACGCTGGAGGACGTGTTCCTCAAGCTCACCGGGAGGATGCTCCGGGACTGATGGTCCTCTTCTCGCCCAAGGGCGCGTACCGATTCTGGCAGCGCAACGCCTTCATCTTCCGGCGCATCTTCCCGGAATCGATTGCCGTCAACTTTCTCGAGCCGGTCATCTATCTGCTCGCCATGGGCTTTGGCATCGGCGCTTACCTCAGCACGGTAGGCGAGCTCCCCTACCTGGTTTTTGTCGCAACCGGCCTGGTCACGACGTCGGCAATGTTCGGCGCGACGTTCGAGTGCACGTACAATGCGTACGTGCAAATGTACTACGAGAAAGCCTACGACGGGGTCATCACGACCCCGATTGGCGTCGAAGATGTGGTGGTCGGCGAGATCTTCTGGGGCGCGACCCGCAGTGTGCTCTACGGCACGATCTTCCTGATCGTCATCACGCTCTTTGGAACCGTACGATCACCGCTCGCACTGCTGATGCCCGTGCTCTTCGCCGTCTCCGGGCTGATGTTCTCGGTCATCGCGATGACGTTCACCGCCGTCAACCCGAGCATCGACTATTTCACGTTCTACTTCGCCTTGTTCATCACGCCGATGTTCATGTTCAGCGGGGTCTTCTTTCCGCTGGACGCGCTGCCGGGATGGGTGAGCACGCTTGCCTGGCTGACACCCCTGTCACACGTGGTGACGCTGTCCCGCGCGCTCGCGCTGGGGACGCTGGAAGCCCGCCACGCCTGGGACCTGGTGTGGATGCTGGTCGTCACCGCGGCCTTGTTCCCGGCGCCGATCGCCCTCATGCGGCGGCGACTGATCAAGTAGGGCCAGGGGGCGCACCCTAAGCTTCACCCATCGATATCCCGAGTTCTCGGGCCGCGCGTACGAGCTCGCCGTCGGGAGACACACGCTTCGGCTCGGCCACGGCCTCGGCGATCGGGACGTCAACCACTGTAGTCCCACGAAGGGCAACCATCCGGCCGACACGTTCTTCTTCCACGCACTCCACCGACAGCACCCCAAAACGCGTGGCGAGCAGCCGATCAAATGGAGTGGGGCTGCCCCCCCGCTGAAGGTGGCCCAGGACCGTGCAGCGGGTCTCGCGGCCGGTTGCGGCGGCCAAGGCGTTGGCGACCTGCACGCCGATCCCGCCCAGCCGGGGTAGCTTGCCGGGTCCGCCTGTGTCCTGGTACACCTGCGCTCCGCCGACAGGGTGCGCGCCTTCGGCGACGACCACGATCGAGAACGGCCGCCCCCTCCCCGCGCGCTCTCCGATCGTCCGCTCGACGGCATCCAGCTGAAACGGGATCTCAGGGATGAGGACCGAGTTCGCGCCGCCGGCCAGCCCCGACTCCAGCGCGATCCATCCCGCGTTGCGGCCCATCGTCTCCACCACCATTACCCGGTGATGGCTCTCGGCGGTCGAGTGCAGCTTGTCGATCGCCTCGGTGGCGGTCTCAAACGCCGTATCGAAACCGAACGTCACATCCGTGGCGGCGATATCGTTGTCGATGGTCTTCGGAATGCCAACGATCGGTGCGCCCATCTCGTGCAAGAGATGCGCAATGTGCAGCGTGCCGTCGCCCCCGATCACCACCAGGGCGTCAAGGTTGAGCACGTCCAGGCGCCCGAGCACCATGCGAGACGCGTCAATGACCTCGGTGCGGCCGTCCCGCTCGATCGTCCAGGCAAAGGGGTTACCGCGGTTGGACGTACCCAGGATCGTTCCGCCGTGGGTCAGGATGCCGCGTACGTCCTCCCGGTTGAGCGGACGGGTTCGTTCGTGCAGCAGGCCGTCGAAGCCGTCTTCGATCCCGACGACGTCCCAGCCGTGGCCGAGCGCCGAGAGCACGACGGCCCGGATAACCGCATTGAGACCGGGGCAGTCGCCACCACCGGTCAGGACGCCGACGCGCCTATGCGGGCCCATCGTAAGGGCCGGTCAGTCGGTCCTGGGGCCTGCGGCGCGCACGGCCGCGGGTACGTCGGACGCGAACTCTTCGAATGCCTGCGTGAACATGCGCGCAAGACTC
>JBOGSE010000745.1:0-3510 GCA_050694895.1 bacterium
AGCATACGGAACGCCGTGCAGGCCGGGGTCGATACCATTGAGCATTGCGGCTGGATGGGCCCAGATGGGCGGCTGGAGGTCCTCGACGACGTCATCAGCGCCATGCTCAGCCAGGGGATCACCGTCGTCCCAACATGCACGGTATGGTATCGCGCGGCGTACGACGACCTCACGCATATGAGCGAAGACCGGAAAAGGATGCGGGCGGTTCGCGACGAGCGCAGCGCGGCTTGGGCGGAGATGCACCGTCGAGGGGTTCGCTTTGCAGCCGGCCCCGACACGGGTGTCGACGACACCTACTGGGAGAACTTCGTATGGGAACTCGAGCTCATGGTTCAAAAGATGGGGCTCACACCTATGGAAGCGATTATGGCCGCAACCCGGGATGCAGCAATCGCTCTGGGGATGGACCAGGAGATCGGGACAATTGAACCTGGGAAAGTCGCGGATTTGCTCCTCGTGGAAGGAGATCTCTTAGCCGACCTGGGCGCATTGCGCCTGGTGAACAGCGTTTTCCGCGCCGGGAGGCTGGTCGTACAGAATGGCCGTTTGATAACGCCCTGAAAGAGATCGAACCTCGCCGCAGCGAAAGGCGCCCGTCGGGTTCAAACCGTGGGCTCGGCCGTTTCCTTCGGGCGGTTCATCCCCTGTCTCAGTAATACGCGACGCGAAGAGGACATCTGCAGCCTTACCGGAAATGGACCTTGTCCAGATAGCGTGCGGATAGCTTCAAGGAGGGTGGCCATGTTAAAGGATGCAGCCATAGGGCAATTCAAGGCGGGCCTGCGCGGTGAGCTCATCCAACCCAACGATGCGGGCTACGATGATGCCCGCAAAGTCTACAATGGCATGATCGACCGGCGCCCACGCTTTATTGCGCGCTGCGCCGATGTGGCGGACATCGTCACTGCCGTGAACTTCGCTCGCGAGAACGACGTGCTCGTTGCCATTCGCGGCGGGGGCCATAACGGCGGGGGGCTGGGGGTATGCGACGACGGCCTGGTCATCGATCTCTCACGCATCAAGTACACTCGCGTTGATCCTGGGGCGCGGACGGTCCGGGCCGGGGGCGGCTGCACCTGGGGGGATGTGGACCACGCGACTCATGCCTTCGGACTGGCTACACCCAGCGGCATCATCTCAACCACCGGAGTTGGTGGGCTCAGCCTTGGCGGAGGCGTTGGTAACCTGACACGCACCTGCGGCCTGAGCATCGACAATCTCCTGGGTGCGGACATGGTGCTGGCGGATGGGCGGTTTGTCACGGTCAGCGCCAAGGAGAACCAAGACCTTTTCTGGGCGATCCGCGGCGGTGGGGGCAACTTTGGCGTCGTTACCTCCTTCCTGTTCAAGCTGCACCCCATCAGCACCATCATCGGTGGACCGACGTTATGGCCGGTTGAGCGATCTGCGGAAGTCATGAAGTGGTATCGCGGATTTATTCCGGCAGCGCCCGAGGACCTCAACGGCTTTTTTGCCTTCTTAACTGTGCCACCCGTCCCGCCATTTCCCGAGCATTTGCACTTGAAGAAGGTGTGTGGGGTGGTGTGGTGCTATACGGGGCCGGAAAAGAACGCAGACAAGATCTTCAAGCCGATCCGGGAATTTGGTCCCCCGGCGCTGTACGGCGTTTCGTCTATGCCTTTCCCTGCCCTACAGAGTGCTTTTGATGCACTCTATCCGTCTGGTCTGCAGTGGTACTGGCGGGCTGACTTCGTCAACGAGTTGAGCGATGAAGCCATTGCGCAGCATATGAAGTATGCGACGGAGCTCCCAACGCTCCATTCGACCATGCACCTCTATCCCATCGACGGTGCCGCACGCCGGGTAGGGAAGAATGACACAGCGTGGAGCTATCGCGATGCCACCTGGGCCCAGGTCATGGTCGGCGTCGATCCTGATCCGGCGAACAATGACCGTATCATCGCCTGGACGAAGGAGTACTGGGAGGCCCTACATCCCTACTCGGCCGGCGGTGCGTATGTGAATTTCATGATGGATGAGGGTCAGGAGCGTATCAAGGCAACCTACCGCGACAACTACGGGCGTCTCGCCACGATCAAGAACAAGTACGATCCGACGAACCTGTTCAGCATCAACCAGAATATCAGGCCTGCGGCGTGAAGGAACCTTATGGTGACCGTGGAACTAAGTCCCCGCGTTGTCGCGGGAATGATCTTCAAGGGGGACCGATGCGATTCTCAGGCATGGAGGGATGACGTCAGAATGCCTCTTTATCTGGACATTCATCATAAGATTGATGGGGTGAACCGCGAGGTCGCAGCGGACGCTCACCGGAAGGACCTTCAGGTTCAGAAGAAATACGGTGTGAACTACATCAGATACTGGTTCGACGAAGGCACCGGCAAGGTTTTTTGCCTGGTCGAGGCACCAAACAAAGAGGCCGCCACGGCTGTGCACCGGGAGGCACACGGTCTCGTTGCGGATGAGATCGTCGAGGTCGAGGAAGGCTCCTAAGCCCTCGGGCTCCGAGGAAGCCGGCGTACGCTGCGCTGAGTGCCAACAAGATAACCCTGCTGGCGCCAAGTTCTGCAACGCCTGCGGGGCCCGACTCGAGGCAGTCTGTTCGACCTGCGGGCGCGGGAACGCTCCCGGGAGTCGCTTCTGCAACGAGTGCGGAACATCGCTGGCAGATGCAAGGGCTCCCGCTGCCGGCGCAAGATTTGCGTCACCCCACGCCTATACTCCCAAACATCTCGCTGAAAAGATTCTGAGCTCCCGGAGCGCCCTTGAAGGCGAACGTAAGCAGGTAACGGTGCTGTTCGCCGATGTGAAGGGGTCGACCGAATTGCTGGCCGACCTCGATCCCGAGGATGCGCGGAAGCTGCTCGATCCCGTCCTGGAACGCATGATGGAGGCCGTCCATCGGTACGAGGGGACTGTCAACCGCGTTCTGGGAGACGGGATCATGGCGATTTTCGGCGCACCTCTGGCCCAAGAGGATCATGCCGTGCGGGCCTGCTGTGCCGCGCTCTCCATGCAGCAGGCGATCCGTCGCTACACCGCGGATGTTCGTCGCACCGCCGGGGTGGAGGTGCAGATCAGGGTCGGTCTCAACTCAGGGGAGGTCGTCGTTCGCGAGGTCGGCAATAATTTGGCGATGGATTACTCGGCGGTCGGCAAAACGACCCACCTCGCCGCCCGAATGGAGCAGCTCGCAAGCCCTGGCACCATCCGGCTGACGCCCGACACGCTCCGGCTGGTCGAGGGGTTCGTCCAGGTCACCTCTTTGGGCCCCGTGCCGGTCAAAGGGATCGCTGACCCTCTGGAGGTGTTCGAGCTGGTCGGCACGACAGCCGCCCGCACGCGCCTTCAGGCCGCCGCCGCCAGAGGACTCACCCGTTTTGTGGGCCGTGATGCCGAGATCAATCAGCTCCGCCGGGCGTTGGAGAAGGCCGGCTCCCGCCGTGGGCAGGTCGTGGCCGTAGTTGGAGAGCCAGGCGTCGGGAAATCGCGCCTCTTTTGGGAGTTCGTCCATTCGCACCGGCT
>JBOGSE010000746.1:0-5225 GCA_050694895.1 bacterium
GATCCGGGCGGTCCATCGGTTTTGGCGTGACCATCTTCATCCTTCTCATCTACTGGCTGATGATGTCGGTGACCCTCACGCTGGGGGAGCGCGGGAAGATCGGCTCGATCTGGGCGGCCTGGCTGCCCAATTGCCTCGTGGCCGCGACCGGTGGCATCCTGCTCTGGCGCGCACGATAGATGAAGGGCGATACCCGCCGCCTGCTGCTCATCACCTGCAGCGCCCTGATCCTGTTCACCTACGGCCTGGGCACCGGGACGCTGTGGGATCAGGACGAAGCGCTCTACACCGATATCGCGCGCCATATCGCCGAGGGCGGCGATCCGTTCACGCTCCAATCGAACGGGCGGCCGTGGTTCGTGCATCCACCGCTCTTCATGTGGCTGCAGGCGGCAACCGGCCGGGTGTTCGGGCTCACCGAATTCACCGCCCGCCTCTGGTCGGCGATCGCCGCCGCCGGCGCTGTCGCGGTCACGTTCCTGCTGGCGCGACTCCTCTACGATGCCCGGACCGGCCTGTTTGCCGCGGCGGTCCTGGCGACGATGATGCAGTACCTCGGGCAGGCGCGGCTGGCCATCTTCGACCCTCTGTTGCTCGTATTTGTCCTGCTGGCGCTCTACATGTACCTGGTCGCCTACACCACCGGCTCCCGCCGGGCGCACGTGTGGGCCTGGATGTGGGCGGGATTTGCGGCCGCCACCAAGGGGCCGATCGGCCTGCTCCTTCCGGGCATGGTGGTCGTGGCGCTGTGGATCGTGCGGCGCGACTGGTCGCGGTGGCGTGAGATCCCCTGGCTCGGACCGGCGACCTTTGCCGTCATCGGCCTGCCCTGGTATCTGATCGAAGCCGCACGGCACGGTCAAGAGTTTGTGCGGACCGCCGTCGGCTACTATCTGGTCAACCGTTTCTTCGGCGTCGTCGAGAACCAGCCCGGGCCCTGGTGGTATTATGTTCCGGTGCTCCTGGCCGGCGCGTTCCCGTGGACCGGGTACCTGCCGCTGGCCGCCGTCTATCATGTGCGGCGCCGCGATGAACTTGCCAGCCAGGTGATCCTCTTGTGGGTGGGCATCACCGTGGCGTTCTACTCGATCGCCGGAACGAAACTCCCCAACTATCTCCTGCCCGTCTATCCGCTCATCGCCATCGGCGTCGCCCGTCTTGCGCTGGACGCCCTCGACCGGCGGTCGGCCGACGCCCCGCGGCTGATGCGGTGGGCCTTCGCCTTGCTGCTGGTCGGCCTCGCAATCTTTGTTGCGGTCGCCATCGTCTTTGGCCGCGTGGAATACCCCGCACAGCTGGCCGCGCTGCGCTCTGCCGTGATCGTGATCGTGGCGGTTTTCGTTGCCGGATCGGTCGCATCACTGGCGGCATACCTGCTCGGCCGTCCGGCGATCGCGGTCGGCGCGCTGGTGGCCACCGTCCTCGTCGCGCTGCCGGTGCTCGTCCACAGCACGCTGCCGGCGATCGAGGCTCTGCGGCCGCTTCCGCGGATTGCCCGGACGGTGCGGGCCGCGATGCGGCCGGGTGACGCGCTGGCCGGGGTTCGCATGCACACCAACGCTTCCCTGATGTACTATGCTCGGCACCCGGTGCTGTGGATCGAGACACCCCATCAGCTCGCTGTGGCGCTGTGCCGGCACGACCGCATTTTTCTCGTCGTGCCGGAAGTCCACTATCGGGCGTGGGTCGAGCCGCTCTTGCCGGCCGCGATGGAGCAACGCGGACAGGACGGCGAATTTCGCCTTTTGTCCAAGACCGAACGCACGCCGTGCGTCGGCGCATGGCCGGCCCTGTAACGCCGGCCCGGCGCCTCGGCCCGGGTTCCACACTCGGCCGCCGGGAGATCGCGTCCCTGCTCGTCGTGCTGGTCGGGGCGCTCCTGCTGTTCACCTACGGGCTCGGTGCCGGCGATCTCTGGGAGCACGACGAGCCGACGTACACTCAAGCCGCGCGCGAGATGCTGCGGACGCGCGATCCGTTTACGCTCTACGTCAACGGGCAGCCCTGGTTCGACAAGCCGCCCCTGTTCATGTGGCTCCAGGCGCTGACCGGCTCGCTCTTTGGATTCACAACGTTCGTCGCGCGCATCTGGTCGGCCATCTTTGGGACAGCTGCGGTGGCCGCGACCTTCCTGATCGGGCGCCTGCTGTACGGGCAGCAGGTCGGCCTCCTTGCGTCGGTGATGCTCGCGACGACGATGCAGTTC
The DNA here is from genome assembly GCA_050694895.1 of bacterium. Taxonomy (GTDB): domain Bacteria; phylum Sysuimicrobiota; class Sysuimicrobiia; order Sysuimicrobiales; family Humicultoraceae; genus JBQTJP01. The sequence goes on from JBOGSE010000746.1 coordinate 2,207, forward strand.
ATCGTCTCCGCGCGGATAGCGGTACTCGACCCCATTCTCCTGGCGTTCATGCTCTTGGCCTTCTATATGTACCTGGTTTCGTATCAAAGCGGCTCGCGTCGGGCACAGGTCTGGGCCTGGGTCTGGGCTGGCGTGGCGTCGTTGGCCAAAGGTCCGATCGGCCTCGTGCTGCCCGCAATGGCGGTCGCGACGCTCTGGACCGTCCGCCGCGAGTGGTGGCGGTGGCGCCAGATCCCGGCCTGGGGCCCCGTGCTCTTTGCCGTTCTCGGACTGTCCTGGTATGCCATCGAGGCGGTGCGCCACGGCGGCGAATTTCTGCGGATCACGGTCGGCCAGCATATGTTCGGCCGGGTCGTCGGTGTCATCGACAACCAGCCCGGCCCGCCGTGGTACTATCTTCCGGTGCTCCTCGCCGGGGGGTTTCCGTGGGCGGCGTTCTTCGCATCGGCGGTCGTCTCCGCGTTGCGCCAGCGCCGCGAGCTCGCCGGTCAGGTGTTGCTGGCGTGGGCCGGGCTGCCACTGGTATTCTTCTCGCTCGCCGGCACCAAGACGCCGGCCTACATCCTCCCGGTCTACCCGTTCCTCGCGATCGGCGTTGCGCGACTCTGGCACGGGGCGCTGGATGGGTCCCACGAAGAGACGCGACTGCTGCGTTGGGCATTTGGGCTCATGTGTGTCTGGGTGGCGGCCGCCCTGACCGTGGTCGCGGTTGTGGGGCTCGTTCGCTATCCGTTGGAGGTGGAGGCGCTGCGCGCACCGCTGTTTGTCATCGCGGCCGTCTTAGCCGGTGGTCAGCTGGTGTCTCTGCTCGCCTACGTCATGCGCCGGGCCAGGCTTGCGCTCGCCGCCGTCATGCTGACGCCCGTGTTCGCGATGCCGGTTCTTGTACATCACACGCTTCCCGCCGTCGAGAGCCAGCGCACGCTGCCGCGGATCGCGCGTACCGTACACGATCTCACGCGCCCGGGCGACCACGTGGCCGCGCTGCGTATGCCCGAGATCGCCTCGCTGATCTACTATGGTGAGCGGCCGGTCATCGAAGTGAGGGACGCGGCTCACCTCGATCAGGTGATCTGCCTGCACCCCCGCCTCGCTCTGGTGACACCGGAAGACGACTACCAGCGGTGGGTAGCCGCACGTCTTCCTCGAGGTGTCATGCAGGAACGGGGACGGGACGGCGGGTATCGCATCCTCTTCAAGAGTGGTCCGACCCGGTGTCACGGGGATCGGCCATTGCCCTAGTGAGACCCCGCCAGGGGTTTCAAGGAGGATCCCGTGGAGTCCGGTGTCATCGTCATCCCGCTGCTGATCATCGTCAGCGGCGCCGTCGCCTACGTGGGCAACCTGGTAGGGCGGGCGACCGGCAGGCGCCGTCTCACCATGCTTGGCCTCCGGCCGCGGTACACGGCTCAAATCGTCACGACGATCACCGGGATGTTGATCGCGATCATTTCCTTTGGGACGGTGCTGCTCGTCTCCAGGGACGCGCGGACGGGATTGTTCCGCCTCAACGAGCTGCGCGAGCAGATCGCGACCGCCGAGACCAGACTGCGGGAAGTGAAGGGCGGTGACATCGCCTTCCTGCGTAATCAGGAGGTCGTTCGCGACGTCGTCGACGGACGGCGCCCGCAGGCGGACATCCTGCGGCGGTTGGATGACCTGCGCATTCGCGCCGTCGACGTGGCCGTGGCGGGTGGCATCACGCCCGACCTGGTGACCGGCGGCGTCCTCAGCCTGTATCCGCCCAACCTGACGTGGGAGGCGATAGGCCGGCTCGTCGCGGGGCGGCAGGGCGAGACGGTCGTGCGCATCGTCTCGCTGGAAAATACCCTGCGCGGCGAATCGCTGCGCGTATTTGTTCAGCTCGTCGACCGGCGTGTGGCCTATCAGAAAGGCGCGCTGCTGGGCAAAGGCACGATCGACGGCCGAGGAGGCCGCGAGCAGGTGAGTAAGGACCTCTTCGCCCTGGTCGATTCCGTGACGGAAGGCGCGCAGGCCAAGCTCCTCTCCCGGCCATTCTCGCGTATCACCGATCCTCCTCAAGTGCAGATCGATGCGGATGACTTGCGTCGCACGGTGACGACCGTCGTGACCCGTGGGCGTGAAACTCAAGTCAGCGTCGTCGTTCAGCGCGAGACCACTACAGAAGCGCCGCTGGTGGTGTCGTTTGTCCTCGGTCCGTAGCCGCCGGCATCACACGACGCGTACACCCCTTCCGCGCAGCCAGGCGCCGGAGGGGCGCCGCGGACGTCGCGCCGTGCTGCTGGCCATGGCGCTGACCTCAGGCGCGGCCGCGCTGATCTACCAGGTGGTGTGGATGCGGCGGCTCGTGCTCGTGTTCGGGAGCACGACCCTGGCGACCAGCACGGTGCTGGTCACCTTCCTTGGAGGACTGGCGATCGGAGCCTGGGTGTGGGGAAAGGTAGCCGACCGTCACGTGCCCTCGAGCGTGGGCATCTTTGGGCTCGTCGAAGCGGCCACCGGCGCCTACGGGCTCGCCAGCGGCCTGCTCTTCAGGGGGATCGACGCCATCTATGTGCGACTGTCCCCGGCACTCGAAGGAGCCCCTGGACTCGGTGTGGCCGCACAAGTCCTCGCCAGCGCCGTGGTCATTGTGCCTGCGGCGGTGCTGATGGGTGGCACGGTCCCGCTCCTTGTGCGGGGCGTCGCTTCCGGTCGTGCGGGCCCCTCGCAGCCGACGGGCGCATTGTATGGATGGAACACCGTCGGCGCTGCCGGAGGCGCCGCGCTGGCAACGTACGGCCTGCTGCCCGCGATTGGGCTGCAGGGGGCGGTCGTCATGGCGGCTGTCCTCAACTTGCTCATCGGGGCCGCCGCGCTGCTGCTCGACGCATCTGACCGGCGGCGGTCTGACAACATGCCTGTGCGGGGGAGAGTCCCCGCAGACGCCGGCGAACCGGCCGTGGGGGGTGAGGCAGATCCTGCACGGCGTCTGCTCGTGCTGCAGGCCCTGGCGGCCTCCGGACTGGCGGCGATGGCGTACGAGGTGGCGTGGTCG
>JBOGSE010000747.1:0-3225 GCA_050694895.1 bacterium
GTCACCGTGGCACACCATCTCGATATGGGTGGAAAGAATCCCGGGAGCACCACGGCCAACACGACTGAAATCTACCAGGACGGCCTCCAACTGCCGCCGCTCAGGCTCGTTGAGCAGGGGCAGGTCAACCAGGCCGTCGTTGACATCATCAGGGAAAACGTCCGCGTCCCCGACGTCGTAGTACACGACCTCGAATGTGAGGTTGCCGTAAACGGTCGCGGCGCGACCCGGTTCCTCACCCTCTGCCAGAAGTACGGTGCGGATGTGATCGCCGAGTGTTTTGAGATGACGATCCGCCGATCCGAGGCGCTCATGCGAGAGGAGATCGACAGGATCCCCGAGGGAACCTGGTCGTGGACGGATCACCTGGACGATGATGGGCAGAGCGATGTGCCGGTTCCGGTTTGCGCGCGGTTGACGGTACAGGGGAGCGATCTGTACGTTGACTTTGCCGGCTCGGCCGCACAGGTGCGCGGGGGGATCAACATGACGGCGTCCTTCCGTGACTCTTACACCCATCTCGCCATTCGCTGCTATCTCGATCCCCGCATCCCCCACAACGATGGATGCTTTCTGCCCATCCACATCTCGGCGCCTCCTGGCACTATCGTCAACCCTGTGCGTCCGGCCGCGGTGGCGGGACGCAGCGTGCTGATCAGTCGGATCGTCGATGTGGTGATGGCGTGCCTCGCCCAGGCGGTGCCCCACCGGGCGATCGCTGGATACGGCGGCTGCAACGCCCAGCCGGTGGTCAGCGGCGTGCATCCGGCGACGGGCCGGTACTTCATCTTCCTGGACACCAACTGGGGCGGCCTCGGCGGTCGTCACGGTCGGGACGGCGTCACATGCCTGTCCTTTCCGCAGAACGTGGGGAACCACCCGATCGAGGTCCTGGAGGCGTTCTATCCCGTTCAGGTAGAACGGTATGAGATCCGCGCAGACTCTGAGGGGCCGGGCAAATTCCGGGGCGGCTTTGGATCCGTGAAGGACTACCGCCTCGCGGCCGAGGCGCGGCTGCAAGTCCCGGGAGATCGAACGAAGTTGCCGCCGTTCGGGCTCAGCGGTGGTGCGCCGGGCGCCCTCACCGAGTTTGTGTGTCTCCGCGATGGGGCGGAAGAACGCCTGCTCACCAAGCGCGAGTATGTGCTCACATCCGGCGACGTGCTCAGCGTGCGCACGCCGGGTGGGGGAGGCCTCTACAGCCCGCTGCAGCGCGATCCGTCGACGGTCGGCCGCGACGTGGCGCTCGGCTACATCAGCCCGGAGCGCGCGCGCGAGGCGTACAGAGTCGTCGTGGACACCACCGGACGCGTTGATGAACCTCAGACGCGTCTCCTGCGCGGCCAAGAGGAAGGACAGCGCCCATGACCCCTTCGGCGGGTCAGGCGCGATTGTGGATCGCGAACGGCATGGTAGTGAATCCGCGCGACCGGGACGTGCACGTGGGCTCCGGCTCGATTCTCGTGGAGCACGGGCGGATCGCCGATATTCGGCCTCCGGGGGCTTCGCCTCCGACCGATGCCACCGTGCTCGACGCCTCGGACATGATCGTCCTCCCCGGGCTCGTGAATGGCCACGTTCATTCCCACGGCGTCCTGAGCAAGTGGCTCGTGGATGCGATGCCCCTGGAGATCTGGACGCCGTATGTGGCGGCCGGGCGCGCGGGGCTCACGCCGGAAGAAGCACGAATGGGAGCGCTTCTTGTGGGACTGGAGTGTCTGCGGGCAGGCGTGACGACCATCCTGGATCACCCGGTGTACGATGCGCCCTCGTTCGATGCCGCCGCCGAAGCCTACCTTGAGATCGGCATACGGGCGGCGGTGGCCCCTAGCGTCATGGATCTTCCGTATCACGCCACCGTCCCCCAGCCGCGCCAGGGGGTCCCCGGGGCTCTCCGGTCGGCGCTCTGGGCCAGTGGCGAGGCGTCCATCAAGGGTCTGCTGGACCTCACGGTCCGGTGCATCGAGCGATGGCACGGGGCCTCGGGGCGTCTTTCGATCCTGGTTGGCCCGTCGGCGCCCCAACGGTGTTCTACGGCTCTGCTGGCTGGGCTCGCCCGCATCGTCTCGGAGTTCCGGGTGCATATCCACACGCACCTGCTGGAAACGAAAGGTCAGGCGCTTATGGCCGAACAGGTCTACGGTGGCTGCATGACCACTCATCTGGACCATCTGGGTCTCCTGACCGAGGATCTGTCAGTCGCCCATGCGGTCTGGGTGAACGAAGAGGACGTCCGCCGGCTGGCCGAGCGCGGGGTTACAGTGGTGCACAACCCCATCAGCAATTTCCCGCTGGGTAGCGGGGTCATGCCGTTGATCGCGTTGCGTGATGCCGGCGTCCCGTTGGCCCTGGGCACGGATAGTCCGAACTCCGGGGGACACCACGACATCTTCGAGTCGATGCGGATGGCCGCCGCCCTACCGCGCGCGCTGGAGCCAGATGCGCAGAAGTGGCCCACCGCGGAAGAGGCGTTTTGCTGGGCGACGCTCGGCGGTGCGCGGGCCGTCGGCCTCGAGGATCAGATCGGCTCCCTCGAAGTAGGCAAGGCGGCTGACCTGGTGCTGCTCAGGCGCCGAACGAGCGCGCTCGTGCCATTGAACCATCTCCTTCGTCAATTCGTCTTCTGCGAGCGCGGCGAATCCGTGGACACGGTTATCGTGGACGGGCGCATCGTCGTGAAGGATCGGCGGCTCTACACACTGGACGAAGACGCGATGCTGCGGGAAGCCGAGCGCGTGGGCGAGGGCCTGCGAAACCGGACCCGGCCTTCGTTCGATGCTGCCCAACGACAGGAGGCGTACACGCAAGCAGTCTATGCGGTGGTAAAGGAGGCATCCGGGCCCACACCGTTGTGGCAGAAGCGCACGAGAGCATCCGACGAGCAGGGCTAGAGATATGGAGAAGCATCCAAGAGGAGGGACAGCCATGAGGCGGAGCATTGCGGTCGTGGGGGCGGTACTGCTGCTTGTTGTGGTGGGATCGATGACCACCGCGGCGCCGGCGTACCCGGGTAAGCCGATCCTGTTTATCGCGCCCGCGACCCCGGGCGGTGGATGGGATCTGACGGCCCGGGCGCTGGCGAAGGTGCTGCAGGACGAGAAGCTGGTGTCTGTTCCGATCAGCGTGACCAATATGACTGGCGGCAGTGGGACTGTCGCATTGGTGCACATCGCCAATAACCGGCGCGCAGATCCCTATACCCTGGCGGTCTTTTCGCCGTCGCTG
>JBOGSE010000748.1:0-2400 GCA_050694895.1 bacterium
ACTCGGCGGGCGATTCCCGCAGGTGTCGGGGCTCACATACACGTACAGCCGCGGTCGACCCGCGGGTTCACGAATTACATCGGTGACGATCGGAGGCCGGCCGCTCGATCCCGCCGCGGTCTACACCCTGGCGACGAACGACTTCATACTGAACGGCGGGGACGGTTACGCGACCATCAAAGCCGGTGAGGTCATTATCAGCGCCGCCGGCGGCCCGGTGGTGGCAAGCACCGTGGTAGAGGCGATCCGGCAGGCCGGCACGATCGCGCCACGCGTGGAGGGCCGGATCACGGCCGTGCCGTAAAAACGCAGCCGTCAGGACGCCAGCGCCGCCAGCACCTCAGCGACGTGTCCATCCACTTTGACCTGCGGGAAGACGTGCGTGATGATCCCGCGCTCATCAATGATGAAGGTCGTTCGTTCAGTCCTCATGACGGTCTGGCCATCTCGGGTCCGCGGCTTCCACACCCCATACGCCGTCACGATGGCCTTGTCCTCATCGCTGAGCAGGAGAAAGGGCAGCCCAAACTTCTGCTTGAAGGCCGCGTGCGAAGCGACGCTGTCGGGGCTGACGCCGAGCACCACCGCGCCGCTGGCCTGCACGGCCGTCTGGCTATCGCGGAAGTCGCACGCCTCGCGAGTGCAGCCCGGCGTGTCGTCCTGAGGATAGAAATACAGCACGACCTTCTTGCCGCGAAGGTCTCGCAGCGCCACCGTCGCCCCGGCGTCGCTCTTTGAAGTGAACTCCGGCGCTGGTTCCCCGACCTCAGGCATCGTCCTTACCTCCTCCCAGGTCCCGCGATGTCCTCCAGTGCCGCCCGAAGTTCGGGCCACCGGAATCTCAACCCGTGCTCCTGCAACTTTGCCGAACTCACGCGCTGCCCGGCCAGGATCATCTCTTCCGCCATCTGTCCCAGTATCAGGCGCATCCCGAATGCGGGTGCCGGAAGCACCGCGGGCCGACGGACAACGGCGGCCAGCGTCTGCACGAACTCCCGGTTTGGCGCCGGCTGGGGAGCGACGACGTTCGCTGCGCCTGCCAGCGTCGAGGTCCGAATCGCCGCGACGATCGCCGCAATCACATCGTCCAGATGGATCCAGCTCCACCACTGCCGCCCGCCACCAACGGGACCTCCGAGTCCCAGACGAAAGATCGGCAGCAGCACGCGCATCACGCCACCGTCAGGCGCCAGGATCAGTCCGAACCGCGTACAGACCACGCGCGCTCCGGATCCCGTGGCGCGTTGCGCCTCTATCTCCCAGGCCTGCGTGACCTCGGCGAGGAACCCGCGGCCCGGCGGCGACGACTCGGTCAAGATCTCGTCACCGCGATCGCCATAGTAGCCGATCGCCGAGGCCGAAACCAACACGCCCGGCGGGGCCGGTGCCTTCCCCATGGCTTCGGCGAGCAGACGGGTGCACCTGACGCGGCTCTGCAAAATGTCGTTGCGCGCGGTCGCGGTCCACAGCGCCGCGATGCTCCGTCCGGAGAGATTCACAACGGCGTCGGCGCCGCGAATGGCCTGCGGGTCGAGCACCCCGGCGTCGGGATCCCAGGATCGCTCGTCTGGCGCTTTCGCCGCGCGGCGCACCAGGCGCACTACGTCACTCCCCTCGCCGCGCAGCCTGGCCGTCAGCGCGCGGCCGATCATGCCCGATGCGCCGGCAATCACGACGTGTAGCATGCCAGCCTAGTTCGGCGAGCCCGCCCACCTTTCCCCGTGGACATAGGACGCTCAAGGCCGGTGTTGAAATGACCGGACGCAACGATGAATGACCCTCCGAACTCTCCCGGCCGCGAAGTGCTCGCCGGGATCAAAGCGGTCCTGCCCCTGCTGATCGGCGCCGCCCCGTTCGGGCTGATCTACGGCGTGCTGGCGACCGGTACCGGCCTCCCACCCGCAGCGGCGCAGGCGATGTCGCTCCTTGTCTTCGCGGGCGCGGCACAGTTCGTCGCCGTCGGACTCCTCGACGTCGGTGCGCCCGGTGCGATCGTGCTCCTGACGACGTTCGTCATTAATCTGCGGCACATGCTCTACAGCGCGTCGCTCGCCCCGCACCTCCGGCCGCTGCGCCCGGCCTGGAAGTGGGGGCTCGCGTTTCTGATTACCGACGAAGCCTACGCGCTGGGTATCAGCCGCTACCGGGCTGCGGCCGCACAGGCGGGTGCGGCCCGCGGCCACTCGCACGCGCACTGGTATTTGATCGGTGCTGGGCTGGTGATCTACGTGGTCTGGCAGATAAGCACGGCGGTGGGTATCGCATTGGGAACGCAGGTGCCGGCCGCATGGGGGCTCGACTTCACGCTCCCCTTGACCTTCATCGGCCTGCTCGCTCCGATCCTGAACAATCGTGGCGCGGTCGCGGCCGCAATTGCCGCGGGGGTGATGGCCGTCGCTG
>JBOGSE010000749.1:0-2016 GCA_050694895.1 bacterium
CTTCCCGCTGCAGCGCCTCGATCTGCGCCACCTTTTCGTCGGGTTTGACTTCCGCCAGTACCTGGTCGATATCTACCTCACGTGCGATCGCCTCGGCTGTTCGCCGGTTATCGCCCGTCAGCATGACCACCTTGAGGCCCATCGTGCGCAGCGCGGCGACGACCTCGCGGCTGTTTGGCTTTAACGTATCCGCCACGGAGATGATTCCGGCGGGCCGGCCGTCGATCGCTACGAACATCGGCGTCCTGCCTTCGGCCGCCAGCACATCGGCGCGCGCAGTGAGACCATCGAGCGGCACGCCTTCACGAACCAGCAGCGCGGCGTTGCCGGCAATCACTCGCCGTCCCTCGACCACCGCCGCAATCCCATGGCCGGCGACGGCCTCGAACGATGACGCGTCCTCCAACGTCAGGCCTTCCGCTTGCGCCTGGGCGACCACCGCCTCGCCGACGGGATGTTCGGACCCGCGCTCTGCCGAGCCGACGAGCCGCAGCAGGCCGGCGCGGTCAAAGCCGTCGACCGGTACCACGTCGATCACCGCGGGGGCGCCCCGCGTCAGCGTCCCGGTCTTATCGAGCACCACGGCGGTGATGCGGTGCGCGACTTCCAGTGCCTCGCCACCGCGGATCAAGATCCCGGCCTCAGCCGCTCGCCCGGTCCCCACCATGATCGCCGTCGGCGTTGCCAGGCCAAGCGCGCACGGGCACGCGATGATGAGCACCGCCACGAAGTTCAGCAGGGCATAGGTGAGGCGTGGTTCTGGTCCAAACGCCAGCCAGACCCCGGCCGTGATCGCGGCAATGACCATCACTGCCGGGACAAAATACGCGGCGACACGGTCGGCCAGACGCTGAATCGGCGCCTTGGAGCCCTGCGCCTGCTCGACGAGCCGGATGATCTGGGCCAGCGCGGTATCGCGCCCGACTTTCGTGGCCCGGAATCGAAAGGCCCCTGTCTTGTTGATGGTCGCGCCGATCACCTCGGCCCCCTCGTCTTTCTCGACAGGCATCGACTCACCGGTGATCATCGACTCGTCGACCGTCGAGGTGCCACTTAATACGACGCCGTCGACGGGAATCTTCTCCCCGGGTCGTACGATCACGATGTCGCCGACCGCCACGTCTTCGATGGGCACATCGACCTCACGGCCGTCCCGCAGCACGCGCGCCGTCTTCGCCTGGAGTCCAATCAGTCGCCGGATGGCGTCGCTCGTGCGGCCCTTTGCCAGTGCTTCAAGATAGCGTCCGAGCAGGATGAAGACGATGATGATCGATGCCGTCTCGTAGTAGACCTGCGGCATCAGCCCCCCGCCGGTAAACCATTGTGGCGCGAAGGTTGCGGCCGCGCTGTAGAGATAGGCCGCGGACGTGCCCACGGCGATCAGGGTGTTCATGTCGGCCGCGCCATGCCGCAGCGCCGCCCACATGCCGCGGTAGAACCGCCACCCGGCCCAGAACTGCACGGGCGTCGCCAGCAGGAACTGCACCACCCAGTTCTCCAGAAGGGCCGGCACCCACACGTGTACGTCCATGTGCGGCAGACTTCCCCACAGAATGGGGATGCTCAGCAGCGCACCGCCAATCACCCGGGTGCGGACCGCTGCGAGCTCGCGCGCGCGCCGCGCCGCCTCTCGGTCGACCGTCCCTTCCTCGGAGGCCAGCGCCTCGTAGCCCGCATCGCGCACTGCCCGCCGCAGCGCCTCGGGAGGGACCACGCCCGGAATGTACTCCACGGTGGCCTGCTCGCGCGCGAGGTTGACCGACGCGGAGAGCACACCTTCGGTAGCCCGCAGCGCATCCTCCACTTTGGTCACGCACGAGGCGCAGGACATTCCGGCGATGGGAATGACGAGACGCTCGCGCGGGACGCTGTATCCCGACCCGTGGACGGCGGCGACCAGCTCAGGCACGCCGATCCGCGCGGGATCGAAGGCGACTGTCGCCCGCTCGGCCGCAAAGTTGACATTGGCCGCTGTGACGCCGGGCGTCTTCTGCAGGCCTCCCTCCACCCGCGCGA
>JBOGSE010000750.1:0-20375 GCA_050694895.1 bacterium
CGACCGGCCGGTCCACCGACTCGACCCCGCAATCATGCTGCCGGCAATTGGGCAGGGTGTCATCGCGCTCCAGGTCAGGGCTCACGACCGGACGGTGCGCGACCAACTGGCCGCGCTCGACGACCCACCGACGCGGGCCGCCTACGAAGGCGAGCGCGCGTTCGTTGCCGCCCTTGGGGGGAACTGCCAGACCGCGATCGCGGCGCTAGGAATCTGCGCCGAGGAGCGTCTGATCCTGGAAGGCGCCGTGCTCAATCCAGAGGGCACGCGGGTGGTACGTGACCGCGTGACCGGTGCCGCCGCGCAGGCCGACGCGGTCGGCCGCACACTCGGGAGCCGGCTCCTGCACATGGGCGCGCAGCGCCTGCTGGCGGGAGTGGCATCGTGAGCGCCCGGAGGGCGTCGGGGGTGAGGCGAGGCGAGCGCACGGCGGTCAGATCAGCGCGTCGGCGCGGCGTGCACGACCGGCGGCGTCCGCTCGCGGGCCGGCGCATCCTGGTCACACGCCCGCGCGCGCAGAGCCAGGTGTTGTGCGACGTCCTGCGCCGACTGGGGGCCAGGCCGCTGGCCGTGCCGGCGATCGGCATCGCCCCACCGGCCGCCCGCGGGCCGCTGGATCGCGCGCTGCGCAGTCTCGGACGCTACGACTGGGTGGTGCTCACCAGCGCCAACGGCGCACGCGCGTGCCTGGCGCGCGCCCGAGCGCTGCGTCTCGACCTCCGGACATTCAGCCGCCCGCGCTGGGCGGCGGTCGGTCCGGCGACGGCCGCGGCGTTGCGCGCGGCGGGCATGCGAGTCGCCCTGATTCCATCGCGGTATCTGACCGCGGCCATCGCGCACGAGCTGCCCGTTGCGCCGGGGCAGCGGATTCTGCTGCTACGGACCACTGCCGCGACGCCTGCGCTCGCCGATGCGCTGGGCGCGCGTGGAGCGGTCGTCGACCAGGTCGCGGCATACCGCACGAGACTGGCGCCACGACCGCTCTCGCCACGCCTCAGACGGCTCATCGACGCGCGGGCCATTGATACGGTGCTGTTCACGAGCGCTTCGACGGTCCGGGGCCTGGTGCGGATGCTCGGCCGCCGGCGAGGGAGTCTGCGAACGATGACCGTCGCGTGTATCGGGCCCGTCTGCGCCGCGGCGGCTGAGCGGGAAGGCCTGCGGCCCCAGATTGTCGCGGGCGAGCACACCACACGCGGCTTGATCAACGCGCTGCTTGCGGCGGCGTCGAAGGGAGCCCACCATGTCGAAAGTCGCGCTGCGCACTAGATTGCTCCGGCGTCCGCGCCGTCTGCGCACATCCGACGCGCTGCGGAATCTCGTGCGCGAGACCCGCCTGGACCCGGGCGGCTTTATCGCGCCGCTCTTCGTGCGGGACGGCCGTGGGGTGCGCGAATCGATCCCAACGCTCCCCGGGCAGATGCGCTTCTCGCCCGACGAGCTGGGTAGGGAAGTCGACCGGTTGGCGGCACTCGGGATTCCCGCCATTCTGCTGTTCGGCGTCCCCGAGCGGAAGGATGCTGAAGCCCGCGACGCCTACGCCGGCGATGGGATCGTCCAGGAGGCGGTACGGCTCGTCCGGCGCAGACATCCCTCGATCGTCATCATGACCGACGTGTGTCTGTGCGCGTACACCGACCACGGCCACTGCGGCGTCGTCATCGACGGTCGCATCGATAACGACGCCACGCTCGAGCTGCTGGCCCGCACCGCGGTCTCACACGCCGCCGCGGGTGCCGATGTGGTGGCGCCGAGCGCGATGATGGATGGACAGGTCGCGGCGATCAGGGAGGCGCTCGATGCCGCCGGAGATGCCGACACCGCGATCATGGCCTACTCGGCCAAGTACGCGTCGGGGTTTTACGGGCCGTTTCGCGACGCCTCGGGGTCGGCGCCTCAGTTCGGCGACCGGCGGACATATCAAATGGACCCGCCGAATGTGCGCGAGGCCCTACAGGAGATCACCCTCGACGTCGAGCAAGGCGCAGACATCGTGATGGTCAAGCCCGCACTCACCTACCTGGACGTCATCCGGGCGGCGCGCGCGGAAGTCACCCTGCCGCTGGCGGCCTACTGGGTCAGCGGTGAGTACGCCATGCTGAAGGCCGCCGCGGCAGCCGGGTGGCTGGACGAGCGACGGGCAACCCTCGAGGTCCTCACCGCGATCAAGCGGGCGGGCGCGGACCTGATCATCACCTACGCGGCGGCCGATGCCGCGCGCTGGCTCGCCGGGGAGGCATGATCGTGGACGCATCGTGGACGACGGTACACGTGCTCGCGCTGCGGCTCGACCCGTCATGGCGGCGACTCTCTGAAGAGGCGCGCAGGCACGATGCGCAGGGCTTCCTGGAGGCCGCCCGCGCGGCCCACGACCGCGTGCGGAGCTACACCTACTCGATGGTGGCTCTCCGCACCGACGCCGATCTCCTGCTCTGGCGCCTGGGCCCCTCGGTGGCGGCCCTGGAGGAAACCGCCGCGGGCCTGCTGCGAACCGGTCTGGGCCGGTACATGGTGGCGACGCACGCGATGATCGGCCTCGTGCGGCCGTCGCAGTATGTTGCGAAGCCGACCCCGCAGGAGCAGGCCATGTTCAGTGGAGAGCGTGCGGCCTACTTGATCGTCTATCCGTTTGTGAAAACCGCCGACTGGTATCTGCTCGGCCCCCACGAGCGCCAGCGCATGATGAACGAGCACATCAAGATCGGCCATGCCTATCCGATGGTCAGGCAGTTGCTCGCCTACTCATTCGGGGTCGACGATCAGGAGTTCATCGTCGCCTACGAGACGGACGACCTGCGCGCCTTCCAGGATCTCGTGCATGCGTTGCGCGCCACCGAAGGGCGGCGCTACACGCTGCGCGATACGCCGTTGCTCGTGGGAATCCATCGCCCCCTGGAGGAGATTCTCGCGTTGCTCGGAGCGCCGGTCGCGGCAGAAGTGCGCCGGTGAGGCACGCGGCCCTGCCCGGCGGTCTCGCCCGGGTGCGACGTGTCGCGCCGGGATGAATGATCGGTTTCTCCGCGCCTGCCGGGGCCAGGCCACCGATCGGACGCCGGTCTGGTTCATGCGGCAGGCCGGACGGTCGCAGCCCGAATACCGTGCGCTTCGCGAGCGTTACTCGCTGCTCGAGATGTGCCGCAACCCTGACCTCTGCGCGCAGGTCACGCTGCTGCCCGTTGCGCAACTGGGTGTCGACGCGGCAATCCTGTTCTCGGATATCACACTGCCGCTGCTGGGCCTCAGGGTGTCCTTCGATCTGGTCGAAGGCGTAGGACCGGTGATCCACGAGCCCTTGCGCACCGAGGCCGACGTCGACCGGCTCGGTGAGTTCGCCCCCGAGCACGATGTGCCGTTCGTGCTCGATGCGATCCGCCTGATCCGGCGCGAGGCTCCTGTGCCGCTCATCGGCTTCGCCGGCGCGCCGTTCACCCTGGCCAGTTATCTGATTGAAGGTCGGGGATCGCGCGACCTCTCGCGCACGCGGCAGATGCTTCACGAATCGCCCGCACTCTGGGCGCGTTTGATGGAGCGGCTCACCGATGCGACACTTGCCTACCTTCGAGCGCAGGTCGCAGCGGGCGTCCAGGCCGTGCAGGTCTTCGACTCGTGGGTGGGCGCGCTCGCGCCGCGCGACTATGAGGCCGCGGTGCTGCCCCATATGCGCCGGCTCTTTGAGGGAGTACGCGCGAGCGGCGTGCCCGCGATCCATTTCGGCACCGGCACCTCCGGGTTGCTGCCGCTGCTCGCGCGCGCCGGTGGCGATGTGATCGGCATTGACTGGCGGATGCGCCTGGGATGGGCCTGGGCGCAACTCGATGGCAAAACCATTCAGGGCAACCTGGATCCGGCAGCGCTGCTGGCACCGTTCGACGTCACCGCCGGCGCGGCACGGGAGATCCTTGCCGAGGCCGGCGGCCGTCAGGGACATATCTTCAACCTGGGCCACGGCGTGCTCCCCCAGACACCGTCCGACCACCTGCGGCGTCTGGTTGACCTCGTGCACGAGGAGACGGCGCGGACATGAGCAGGCATGTGCTCATCGTCGGCGGCGGGATCACCGGCCTCGCCGCCGCGCACGCGCTGGTCACCGACCCGCGGGCGAGGTCGCTCGGCGTACGCTGCACGCTGGTCGAACGCGAGCGGCGCCTGGGTGGCAAACTGCTCACGGAGCGGGTCGAGGGCTGCCTGGTCGAGGCGGGACCGGACGCGTTTCTCGCGGCCAAGCCGGTGGCGTCCGAGTTGTGCCGGGCGCTGGGTCTGGGTGATCGCCTGATCGGCACACGGCCTGGGCGCGCGGTCTTCATCGCGTACGGCGGAAGACTGGTGCCGATGCCGGAAGGACTGGCCCTCGGAGTGCCTGCGCGCCTGTCCCCAATTCTGAGAACGGAATTGCTCACCGCGGCGGAGAAGTTGCGGCTCGGAGCGGATGTGGTCCTGCCGCGGAGGCGCACGCGGGAGGACGAAACGGTGGGCGCATTCATCAGACGCCGGTTGGGCAATGCCGCCGTCGACCGTCTCGCAGGACCGATCCTGGCCGGGATCTACGCCGGCGACGCCGATGCGTTGAGCCTCCGCGCGACGTTCCCGCAACTGCTCGAGTGGGAGGCGTCTTATCGTAGCCTCATCCTGGGCGCGCTGACGCGCAGGGCCGGTGCGAACCGCGACGGGACGGGGCCGGTCTTTCTGAGCCTGGCCGGCGGCATGGGTGAGCTGGTGGATGCCCTCGAGGCTGTCCTCACCGAGGCTCCGGAAGCGTCGGTTGTGACCGGACACGCGGTCGGCCGGCTCACTCGATGGTTTGAACGGGACAGGACGACGTACGTTGCCGATCTTGGCGGTGGGCGCGTGATCGCCGCCGATGCCGCCGTGCTGGCGACCCCTGCGTTTGTGAGCGCGGATCTGCTCGCGCCGCTCGCGCCGGCGGCCGCTGCGGCGCTGCGCACGATCCCGTACGCGTCGACGGCGGCGGTTGCTCTGGCCTTCCGCCGCAGCGAGGTCTCCCATCCCCTCGACGGCCACGGCTTCGTCGTGGCCCGCGGCGAGCCGCTGCAGATCACGGCATGCACCTGGATGTCATCGAAGTGGCCGCACCGAGCGCCCGCTGACCTCGCGCTGCTGCGCTGTTATCTGGGCACGGCGGGCCGTGACGCGATCATCGATGAGAGCGATGAGCACCTGCTGGACGTGGTCAGACGTGATCTTCGCACGACTCTCGGAATCGATGCGGTCCCGGTCGTTACGCGTCTGACGCGGTGGCGTCGGGCCATGCCACAGTACCTGCCCGGCCACCTGGACCGGCTCGCGGCCATCGATGCCGAGCTGCGAGACCTGCCCGGGATCGCGCTGGCGGGCGCAGGATATCGGGGGGTGGGGATCCCCGACTGTATCCGTCAGGGCACGGAAGCCGCGGGGCGCGTGCTCGACGCGCTGACGGCAACGTCGGCGTGACGTGGGTTTACACTTGCAACAGGGTCCCAAGCTTCTTGAGAACCTCTTCGATCACTAACGCGGGCAGCCGGCAGATGAACGTTGCCTGTCTGGCTCTCCAGTCCAGGCTCTTGACCTGATCGCACAGTACCGCCCCGCTGATGTCCATGCCCGAAGGAACCAGGGTCTCAAAAGGATAGCCCTTGATCTGAGTGGTGACGGGGCAGAACAGCGCCAGTCCAACCTTCTGATTGTATTCCAGGGGTGATAAGACCACCGCGGGCCGTCTGCCCGCTTGTTCGTGACCTGTGTGCGGATTCAAACTGATCCACACGGCATCTCCTCTCGCGGGGACGAACCTGCGCCCTCTCACCATGCCTCACGCCCGGCCGGAAGCCCCGTGGTAATCTCGTCGTGCCGATTGCGTGCGTTCACACCACTCAGAAGCTCGCCCAGGACGAACTCGCGCCCTGCCACCGGCGTGACGACGAGCTTCCCCCTGATCACCGACACCTCGACCACCGAGCCCTGCTTGATGCGGGAGCCGGTTGCCAGAGCCTTGGGGATCCGAAGTGCAAGGCTGTTACCCCATTTTCGGACCGCGACGCGCATCTCCGTCCTCCCTCTGTATATACAATGAAGATACACACTGAGCGCGGCCAATGCAACTGCCCGATGGACCGCTAACTGTCGCCGATCTGAAAAGCATCCCGAATGTGCTCGATCTCGCTGATGCTGCCGCTGGCATCGAGACGCACGCTGATCGCGTCGAACCGCACCGCGCAGTGATCGAGACTCCAGCGGTGCAGATATGCTGCGGCCAGGCGCGCGAGGCGGTGCTGCTTCAACAGCATGATCGCTTCGGCCGGGTGCCCAAATGCCTCACTGGTGCGGCTTTTCACCTCGACAAACACGACCAACGAGCCCTGCCGCACCACCAGGTCGATTTCCCCGTAGCGCGTGCGCACGTTTCGGGCCAATAGCGCATAGCCGCGGGCCGCCAGCCACGCTGCGGCCGCGGCTTCGCCGGCAGCGCCCAGATCGCGCCGGTGGGAACCAGGCATCCTGCCACTTGTATCGGCGCGGGATGGTCGTGCGTACGGGATTCCCGGATCGATCCTTGCGGCGGCCTTGTATCGAAGAGGGACGTTGAAGAAGTGCGGCCGTTATCGGAAAGCCAGCTGAACCTGGCGCAACTCCGGTGGCAGATAACGTTGCCGGTGGATCGGGGACGGACCCCAGCGGCGCAAGGCCGTCATGTGTTCGACCGTGCGATAGCCCTTGTGCCGGGCGAAGCCATACTCGGGATGGCGGCGGTCCATCTTCACCATCCAGCGATCGCGGGTGACTTTGGCGATGATCGACGCCGCCGCGATACACGCACACTTGGCATCTCCCTTGACGACCGTCTGCTGCGGGATGGCCACCGGCGCCTGAATGTTGCCGTCGAGGAGGACCAGCGCGGGAGGCATGATCAGCGAATCGATGGCGCGGGTCCACGCCAGCCGTGTTGCGCCCATGATGTTCAGGAGGTCGATCTCCTCGACCTCGGCGATCCCGATGCCAATCGCGGCGCCGGACTCGATGATCGCATCGTACAGGGCCTCGCGATCCGCCGCGGGCACCTGTTTGGAATCGCGCAGCCGGGTGATGAACCGCTCTTCCGGGAAGATGACGGCGGCGGCCACGACCGGTCCCGCGATCGGCCCGCGGCCAACTTCATCCACGCCGGCCACCATGCTGAGGCCCGCGCCCCAGGCGTTCCGCTCGGCCGCAAAAAGATTCTCAAGTCGCCGTCGCTCGATCTCGGCTCTCCTCTGCTGGCGTTTCCATCGTGCGGCCAGGAGGCGTGCTCCCCGGCGCGGATCGCGCGCAAGAGAGGCGGGCTGAAGATCGCCCGCCGCCAGAAGGGCGGCCAGTGCCGAGAGCGTGGGCCGAATCTGCCGCGGTCGGCTCATCGTACCAGAGCGATCCGATCCAGAGGCCAGTAGACGAGCAGGGCGCGCCCGATCACGTTCTTGACCGGCACGAACCCGAAAAAGCGACTGTCCTCACTGTTGCACCGGTGGTCGCCCAGAACGAACACGTGTCCCGACGGCACAACCTCTGGGCCATAGTTGCTCGAGCAGGCGCGATCTCCACCGGGCAGGGCCGTGGGATAGATCTCCGAGAGGGGTCGGCCGCTGACGGAGACCAGCCCTTCCTTCATCTCAATGCGCTCGCCCGGCAGGCCGACGACACGCTTGACGAAATCCTTGTTGGGATTGAGCGGATATCGAAAGACGATGATGTCGCCCCGGCGGATGTCCCAGATCCGATAGGTGAACTTGCCGACCAGGATGCGATCGCCGATCCGCAGCGTCGGCTCCATCGACCCCGAGGGGATGAAGAATGCCTGTACGACGAAGACGATGATCACGAGGCTCAGCAGGGCGGCGAAGATTGTCGCGTCGAGCGTCTCGACGATCGATAACCGCAGCGCCGGCGGCAGACGATAGCTGGACCGAATGATCAGGCGGACGATGAAGAGCACCACCGCCAGCGCCAGAATGAGCGTGGGAACGCCAAACGGCAGGCGTTCGGCCAGCGCGAGAATGTCGCGACTCATCGGGACCCGGTACTAGCGCTCTTCCTTGATGCGTGTCTCCTTGCCGAGCTTCCCGCGGAGGTAGTGCAACTTCGCCCTGCGGACCCTACCCCTGCGGATGACATCGATCTTCTCGACGCGCGGCGAATGTACGGGGAAGATCCGTTCCACGCCGACCCCGTGGCTGACACGCCGGACCGTGAACGACGCCCCCATACCTCCCCCGCGGTGCGCGATCACGGTGCCTTCAAACACCTGCAGCCGGTCACGCCCTCCCTCCGAGACCTTCACGTGTACGCGCACAGTGTCGCCGGGTGAAAAACTCGGAAGTTTCTTCTTGAGGTGCTCCGCCTCGACAACCGTGACCTTTTCCATCTTCGCTCCCCCCGGGCGCCGACGCCAGCCGGGGCGCCGCAATTCCGGCTCTGAATTGTAGCACCACTACTCGCTCTCGTCACGCAACAGCATCCGATCCTCCTCGCTGAGGGTCTCCGTGGTGATGAGGTCGGGCCGGCGCGCCAGCGTCCTCCGCAACTGCTCGCGGCGCCGCCACCGGCGGATCTGCTCATGATGTCCGGTGAGCAGCACGTCGGGGACCCGCAGACCGCGGAACTCTGCCGGACGCGTGTAGTGCGGGTAGTCGAGCAGGCCGCCGGTAAAGGATTCTGCCGCAACCGACCGCTCATCGCCCACCACGCCGGGGACGAGCCGAACCGTGGCGTCGACGATCACCAGCGCGGCCAGCTCACCGCCGGTGAGCACGTAGTCGCCGATCGAGAGTTCCTCGGCCCCCAGGCCGAGCGGGACGCGCTCGTCGACACCCTCATACCGCCCGCAGAGGACGATGAGATGCTTCTCGCGCGCCAGGCGCTCGGCATCACGCTGCTCGAACCGCCGGCCCTGCGGGGACGTCAGCACGATATGCGGCTTCGTCCCATCCACCGTGAGAGATTCGACGGCTGCAAAGAAGGGCTCGGGCTTCATGACCATCCCCGGCCCCCCGCCGTAAGACACATCGTCGACCTGCCGGTGACGATCACTCGTGAAGTCGCGGAGATCTCGCAGGCGGATCTCCACCAGGCCACGCTCGCGCGCTCGTCCGATGATCGAGACCGCCAGCAGCGGCCCGAGCGCTTCTGGGAAGATCGAGACGATGTCGACGCGCACTCCGTCCTCAGTCATCCCGCCGCACTAGGTCTCGCGGATCTCGATGACGATCCCGTCTTTGATCACAACCTCGGCTCTCGCCAGACGGGTGAAGAAGTTGTCGCCGACATTGAGCTCGGCCGTGCTCTCGATCGTCCCCTGCGAGAATTCCGAGTTGAGCTCGAGGCTCTCGGCCTCTTTGGTCCGCGCGGCCAGCTCCATACGCGCGGCCTCCTGCCGCGACCGCTCGACTTCGAGCTGCTGGCGGATCGCGCGCGCCTGCGGCGTAATCTGCCGCTCGAGCTCGGTCCGGCGGATCTGAGTGTCGATCTGCCCGATCACGGTATCAATCCGGCGAACGGTGTCCTCGAGCTCGCTCAGGTACTGCCTCTTGAACGTTTCGGTCACAATGGCCTTGACGACCACCGGCCGCACGACCGTGATACCCATGCCGCCCTCCGTTGAACGTTACTGGACCAGCTCGACGATGACCCGCCGCCCGCCGCGGACGGCCGCCGCCTTTGCGAGCGTGCGAATCGCGCCGATGATACGGCCCCGCCGGCCGATCACCTTGCCAATGTCGGCCGCCGAGACACGCACCTCGACAAACACCACCCGGTCGCGTTCGGTGACCCGCACGCTGACCGCGTTGGGATCATCGACGATCCCCCGTGTCAGGTACTCGACCAACCCGCGCAGATCGGCCGGCATCGCGCGAGCCTATGTCCCCCCGGAGCGCCCGGCTTCCCAACGGCGCAGGATGCCGGTCTTCTGGAGCAGCACCCTCGCCGCGTCCGAGGGCCGGGCGCCGCGATCGAGCCATGTGCGGGCCTTGGCTTCATCAATCTGAATGACCGACGGCTCGGTCCGTGGATTGTAATGACCGAGCGCCGCAAGATATTTGCCGCCCCGCGGCGTCCGCGAGTCGGCCACCACGACACGATAGGATGGTTGATGCTTGGTACCCACCCGCATCAGGCGAATCTTGACCACGTCATGTCACCTCCAGTTCAATAACACGAGATGTGCTCAACCGGCGTCGGGCAAAGCCCTCCGCCTCCTCAGCAATCGCCTCGCCACGCTCGGCCTAACGCTGCCACGCTTAGCCTCATCCCCTCAACACGAGATGTACTCAACCGGCGCCTCGCAGGCTCGGCGCCTCCTCAAGCGGGCTCGCCACGCTCGCCTTAACGCTGATCCGTCTACGCTTCGCACCAGGCACACGAGATGTGCTCACATCCACCTTCGTCACCGCGGCAGTGGCGGAAAAGGCCTGCCGCCGCGGACACGATCGTCGACGTGGCGCATGAGACGCCGCGCCTCCTCGAACTGTTTGAGCAAGCGATTCACATCCTGCACCGTCACTCCGCTGCCGCGGGCGATGCGCCGCCGCCGGCTGCCGTCGATGATCGTCGGCGTATTGCGCTCCTGGGGTGTCATCGACTGAATCATTGCCTCGATGCGTCCCAGCTGCTTCTCGTCGACCGTGAGTCCGGCCGCTTTGGCCTTCGCCACCCCCGGGATCATCTCCAGGAGTTGATCGAGCGGACCCATCTGCCGCACCGCGCGGAGTTGCTCCAGAAAGTCTGCCAGCGTGAAGTGCGCCCGCCGGAGCTTCCGCTCCATCTCGGCGGCCGCCTCCGCGCTCATCGCGGTCTCAGCGCGCTCGATGAGCGTCAGGACGTCGCCCATCCCCAGGATGCGCGCGGCCATGCGGTCGGGATGAAACGGCTCCAGCGCGTCTAGGCGCTCCCCCGTCCCCGCGAAGAGGATCGGACGGCCGACTGTTGCCACCACAGAAAGCGCGGCGCCCCCACGGGCGTCGCCGTCGAGCTTGGTCAGGATCACACCATCGATCGGGAGGTGTGATGCGAACTGCTCCGCGCTGCGCACCGCGTCCTGACCGGTCATCGCGTCGAGCACGAGGACGGTCTCCTGCGGCTTGAGTGCATCATGCATCGTGGACAGCGCGGCCATGAGCGGCTCGTCGACGTGCTGACGCCCGGCCGAGTCGACGATGATGAGGTCCTGGCCTCCGGCGCCGGCGGCCTCGACGGCGGCTCTCGCGACGGCCACAGGATCGGTGGCTCTGCCCGGGGTGTGGACCGGCACGCCGACCTGCCGGCCGACGACTTCCAGTTGCTGCACGGCGGCAGGCCGCTGCAGGTCGGTGGCCACGAGCAGGGGCGCGCGGCCACGGCGCTTGAAGAACGCCGCGAGTTTGGCTGCGGTCGTCGTTTTGCCGACGCCATTGAGGCCAACAAGCAGGATGATCGTCGGAGGGGTGCGGGCCAGCCGGACTTCGCGCGCAGTACCGCCCAACAGCCGCGTCAGCTCATCGTGGACGATCTTGACGACCTGCTGGCCGGGGCTGAGATGTTTCCAGACTTCCTGGCCGACGGCCGCCTCGCGGATGCGGCCGACGAAGTCGCGCGCTACCTTGAAATTGACGTCCGCCTCAAGCAGCGCCAGGCGGACCTCACGCAGCGTCGCGTCGACGTCCTCGAGCTGCAACGTGCCGCGGCCGGTGACTTTGCGGAGGATATCCCCCAGCCGGTTTTGCAGGCCTTCAAACATTTCTGGTCTCTCCTGCGATGCCGTTCTCCCGCTCGCCGCGGATGGCTTCGTAGACGCGATACCCGGCCAAGGTGCGGATCTTCTGGACGTGGCCGAATCGCTCCCCGACCAGGCGCGCCAGGGTCTTGGCCCCCTGCGCCGTGCGCGCGACGAAGTACAGGCGCCCGCCCGGGCGCAGGACGCGACGCGCATGGTCGATGAAGCGCAGGACGACCCGACGCCCTTGACGGATCGGGGGGTTCGTGACGACGACGTCGAGCGCCCTGGACCGAATCGCGGCCGCGCCGTCGCCCACAAGGACGTGGACGTTGCGCAGCGCACTGCGGCCCACGTTGGCACGCGCCAGCGCCGCGGCGCGCCGATTGATGTCGATCAGCACGGCGCCACCCTTCGGCGCGAGCGAGGCGGCCACCAGCCCAATGGGGCCGTAGCCGCAGCCCAGGTCGAGCACGCGGTCCTCCGCACCGATGCGCATCGTCTCGATCAGCACGCGTGTCCCGGCATCTAGACGCTTGTGCGCGAACACGCCGCTGGCAACCTCAAAGACCCAGGGACGGCCCCGCAGCGTCGCCTGCAGCGTGCGCGTGCGCTGGCGCGAGACAGGCACCGGAGTCGAATAGTGCTCGGGCTGCGCACGCTCGGGTCGTTCAACCTCGCGCCGCGTCCGATCTGCCTTCCGCGCGTTCCCCGCCAGGTGCAGCGCGGCCTCGTACCGCTCGAGCGCGCCAACCGCGCGACGCAGCCCGTCGTGCACGGCCTGGCGGGACACACGCATCTGCGCCGCGATCTCCCCCAGTGACAGGTCGTCCTGGTAATAGCGCCGCAACAGCCGCTGCTGCTGCGCCGTCAGCAGGCTGCCGTAGACGTCGAACATCCGGTTGGCGCGATCGCGGTCGGCGAGGGCCCGGTCCATCAGCACCTGTCAAGGGATACACCTTGACGACTGATTTTACGATACCGGGTCGGGGTCCCTCCGTCAAGGCCGGCTAGGCGCCGCCGGCTCTCGTGCCCATAATCGAGGACGACGTCCGGATGAATGTTTCTCAGGAACGTCCGGCGGCGTGGGCCTGCCTAGGAGGCCAGCAGTGCGGTCACGAATGCCGAGGGGTCGAAGGGCGCCAAGTCGTCTGCGCCTTCACCCGTGCCGATGAAGACGATGGGAACGCGTAAGGCGTCAGCCACTGCCACGGTGATCCCGCCCTTCGCGGTCCCGTCGAGTTTCGTGAGCACCACGCCGGTCAGGCCGACCGCGTCGTTGAAGGCGCGCGCCTGCGCGAGTCCATTCTGGCCCGTGGTGGCATCGAGCACCAGCAATCGCTCGACCGGCGCACCCGGTAGCGCTTTGGCCAAGACGCGATCGACCTTCTTCAGTTCTTCCATCAAGTTGACCTTGGTGTGCAGGCGGCCGGCGGTGTCGACGATGACCACGTCGGCATGCCGCGCCTGCGCGGCCTGCGCCGCATCGAAGACGACCGCCGCAGGGTCCGCGCCGACCTGGTGGCGGATGACGGGGACGCCGACGCGCTCTCCCCAGAGCTCGAGCTGCTCGATCGCCGCCGCCCGGAAGGTGTCGCCTGCGGCGAGCAGTACGCGGCGTCCGCGCTCCTTCAGCCTGTGGGCGAGTTTGCCAATCGTCGTCGTCTTGCCCGACCCGTTGACGCCGAGAATGACGATCGCCGCCGGCGGTGGATCGAGCCGCAGCACGCCCGGCGGGCCGAGATGGTCGCGGATGATTGCGCCCAGCGCCGCGCGGAGGCCCTCGGCGGTGCGGACCCCGGCGCCCTCCTTGCGCAGCGGCTCGGTGATCCGCGCGGCGAGCGAGGCGCCGACATCGGCCCCGATGAGCGCCTCTTCAAGCTCGGTGAAGAACGATTCGTCGAGGGGGCCGGCCAGCAGCGCATCGACGCGCGCGGTGAGCGTCTCGCGAGTCCGGCCGAGCGTGGAGCGCAGCCGGTCGAGCCACGACCTCTCGCCGTGCACGTCGGCTGCTCGCGCTACTCCGCCGGGAGGGCGACGGTCTCGCGTGGCGCCTCCGCGCGAGACGATGCGGGCACCAGGCGCAGCGACACCAGCGAGGAGACTCCCGGCTCCTGCATCGTCACACCGTAGAGGACATCGGAGGACGCCATTGTGCCCTTGTTGTGGGTGATGATCAGCACCTGAGTCTGCTCGGCCAGGTCACGCAGCAGCGTGGTAAACCGCTTCGTGTTGGCATCGTCGAGCGCGGCCTCGACCTCGTCGAAGATGCAGAACGGGCTGGGATGGACGCGCAGCATCGCGAAGATCAGCGACAGCGCGACCAGCACCCGCTCGCCTCCCGAGAGCGCGACGAGGGACCGGCGCGCCTTCCCGGGAAGCTGGGCAATGACCTCCAGCCCAGGCTCGGCGTTGGGCTCGGGCTCGACCAGCTCCAGATACGCTTCGCCCCCTTCGAACAGCCGCTGGAAGAGGCGGCTAAACTCGCGGTCGACTTCCTCGAACGTCTTGCGGAACCCGGCTCGCAGGGCCGCGTTGATCTGCACGATGGCCTGACGCAGCGCGTCCCCCGCGTCCTGCAGGTCGGTGGTCTGGGTGCGCAGCGCCTCCAGCCGCTCGCTGAGGGCGGCGTGCTCGTCGATGGCGCGCAGGTTCACCGCGCCCAGCGCCGCCAGCGCAGCGCGCACATCCATCACGCGGCGCGTCACTTCTTCGCGGCTCCCGTCCAGCCGCCGGGTGGCGGCCGCTTCCAGGGTGATCCCGAACTCCTGATCCAGGCGTGCGGCCGCGGCGCCGAGCTCCGCGTCGGCCTGGGCCCAGCGCACCTCGGTGCGGTGCACCGCAGCCTCGGCTTCCCGGCGGGCGTCGAGAGAAGCCTGATGCGCCGCCGCCCGCGCGCCGAGATCGTCGCGAAGCCGCGCGCGTTCAGCGGAGACCCGTTCGATGTCGGCCTTCCCGTTCGCCTGCTGCGCCCGGAGCGCGTCGCAGGCTGACGCGGCCTGCTCCCGCTGTCTCGCGATCGCGGCGAGGTCCGCGGTGAGGCGCTCGGCCACCGCACCCAGGTCTGTACGCCGCAGATCGAGTTCGCCGATCGTGGCCTCGCGGTCGGTCAGGCGGGCGCGCAGCGCCTCGGCGCGTTCATCGATCCTGACCATCGTCAGACGGTGGGACGTGACCGCCGACAACGCGGTTTCCCGCGCGGCCGTCGCGCGCGCGAGTTCCTTCTCCAAGTTTTGCGTCTGGTCGTCGATGCGGCGCGTCTCGGCCTCCAGCTCTCGGGCATTGGCGTCGAGCCGCGCGATGTCGGCCAGCAGTCCTTGCAAAGCCTCCGCGCGCGGACGATCTTCGGTCGCCGCGGTCCGCCGCTCGTCGATCAGCCGGGCGGTCTCATCCTCGAGCCGCTCGCGCTCTCGCTGCCGGTCCGCCCCCGCCGCCACCGCACGATCGCGCTCATCGCGCGCCGCGGCCACGGCCGCCTCGGTGGAATTCACATGCCGCGCTGTCACGTCGCGCCGCGCATGGGCCTCGCCTCTGCGGCGCTCGAGCGCAGCGAGCGTCTGCCGCAGTTCGTCGATCGCCTGCCCGCGTCCCAATGGACTGCCGTCAGTCGGCCGCCCACGCAGGAACACGGCCCCATCGGGCATGAGCGCGTGGCCGCTTCGCGTCACGATGCGTCCCGCAAAGCCGGCGGCGAACCGCTGCCACGCCACGGCCAGATCGGCGACCACGGCAACATCGCCAAGGAGGGTCTCGACGAGCGGCGTGAGCGCCTCGGCGATCTTCACGATGTCAGCCGCCCGCAGGATGTCCGGGCCATGGGCGATCACGCGGGCAGGCCGCAGCGTATCCAGAGCGAACACGGCGGCGCCGCCCCGGCCTTCCTGCTCGATGAATGCCTGGACCGCATCGATCTGCGACCGCGTGTCGACGACCAGAGCGTGCAGACGCGACCCGAGCGCGGCGGCGATCGCCGCGCGATACTCGGACGGAACCTCGAGGAGATCGGCCACAACGCCGCGGAGCCCAGGCAGGCCCCCGGGCTCGGCCTGCGCGGCCTTCAGCACAGCCCGCACGCCCTCATCGAGTCCGGCAAACTGGTCATGGGCCTCTTCGAGTGACGTCAGGCGCGCACGCGCGCGCTCCTCGTCCAATTCGGCCGCTCGGGTCTGTTCACCCTCGACCGCTAGCGCATCTCGGGCGACCTTCAGTGATTCCACCGAACGCGCGAGCGCGGCTTGGGCGTCCTCCGCCCCGCGGAGGGCGTGCGCCTCCGCCTCCCGCGCGGCGCGCTGATCGCCGACGAGACGCTCCGCCGCCTGATCCAGGGTCGTGGCTTTTCGCGCGGCGGCATCAATGGCCTGCCGCAGCACATCGGTACGCGCCCGAAGCGCCGCAAGGTCGGTCTTCGTCTGCCCGTGCGTGCGCGCCGTCTCGAGGCCCTCGGCCCGCGCCCTCGCCAGTTGGGTCTCGACGCTTTCCGCATCTGTTTCTGCGCCCTGCAATGCGGCCTCTGCGCTTTCCAGCGTCCGGGCGTGCTGTTCGCGTTCGCGCGCCGCCCGGTCTACGTCCCGCCGCATCGTTTCGGCTTCGACGCGCGCCCGGTCGAGCGCGTCGGCCAGGCGCGCGTCTTCGGCGGCTGAGTCCATTTGCCGCTCGCGCATCGATTCCATACGCGCGTCCAGCGCCTGCACCTCGGCGGTGGAGGCGCTGAGCCGTTCGACTTCGCCCAGGAGGTCCTGCTGGCGTTGCTCCACGAGTGCCGTGGCCTCGTCCAGGCGCCCCTGGATCGCCTGGATGCCGGCGGCGGCGTCACCCGCCTGGCGGTCGGCCGCGGTCAGCGCGTCGCGCTCTCGCGCGAGCTGATCACCAAGCCGGCGGACGGCGCCGAGCAGACGGCGCGCCTCGTCCGCAAACAGCGCCACCTCCAGATCGCGAAGCTCCTGCGTATAGGTGTGGTGGCGGGTCGCGGCCTCGGCCTGCGCAGCCAGCGACTGCTGCCGAGCCTCGAGTTCGCCGAGCAGATCGGTGAGCCGTTCAAGATGCGTCTGCGCGTGACCAAGCCGACGCTCGGCCTCGACGCGCTGCCGCTTGTGGCGGGCCAGGCCCGCGGCTTCCTCCAGCCACTGGCGCCGTTCGACGGGCGTGGCACGGAGCACGGCGTCCACTTCGCCCTGTCCGATCAGCGCATAGGACCGCCCGCCCAGACCGGTCCCCAGGAACAACATCTGAATGTCGCGCAGCCGGCAGTCGACTCCGTTGAGGGCATACTCGCCCTCGCCCCCGCGCGTCACTCTCCGTGAGACCGTGACCTCGCTGAATTCCAGAGGCAGCATGCCCGCGCCGTTGTCCAGGGTGAGCGACACCTGCGCCAGCGTGTGTGGCCGGCGGCCGGTGCTGCCCGCGAAGATCACGTCGTCCATTCGCGCGCCGCGCAAGAGACGAGGGTTCATCTCACCCAGCGCCCAGCGGATCCCATCAAAGATATTGCTCTTGCCACTGCCGTTGGGACCGACGATCGCGGTGATCCCTGGATGGAACTCGAGCTCGGTCCGCCCCACGAACGTCTTGAAGCCGACCAGCTCCAGGCGTCTGAGCTGCACGCTCCGTCTCCTCCTCGACTCGGGCCGCCCTGGCGGCAAGCCCGCCCGTGCCGTGTACGCCGCCCGCGCGGCGTGAGATCAATCGGGCGCTGCGATGACGGGTGCGTCCGTTGCCACGCGACGATACAGGTCCACCAGTTGATGGGTCAGGGCCTCGATCGCATACGCCCGGGCGGCCACCCGACCGCGCGCCGCCAGACTCAGGCGAAGCTGGGCGTCTTCCAACAGCCGGCGGATCGCGGAGCCTAACGCCGACGGATTGGGGTCGGTCAGCAGACCACCCTCGGCGCCCACGACCTCAGCCACGCCGCCTGCGCCCACAGCCGCGACCGGCAATCCCGCGGCCATCGCCTCGACGATGACGAGCCCCTGGGTTTCGGTTGGCGATGCAAATGCGAAGACGTCCGCTGCGGCGTAACAGTCGAGCACGCGGTCGTGCGGCAGCGGCCCGGTGAAGATGACCTGTGTGCCGATGCCGAGTTCGCCGACCAGCCGGCGCAGCGCCACTTCCTGTGGACCGCCGCCGACCACAAGCAGCCGGGCCGAGTCGCCGGCCACCGCGCGGGCGAACGCGGTCAGCAGGACGTCGAAGCGCTTCTCGGGGGCCAGGCGTCCCACGGTGATCACGAGCGGGACATCAGGGCGCACACCGTAGCGCGGCCGCACCCACGAGGGGTCGAGCCGCTCGAAGCGCTCCGGTTCGAAACCCGCGGTCGCGAGCACCGTAATCGGCGTGGTCACGCCGATCCGGTGCAGCCAGTCACGCACCGCGCGCGATGGGGCGATGACGGACGTGCAGCGGTTGCAGTAGCGGGCCGTGTATCGCGTGACGACCTCGCGTGAGAACCGCTGCGAGACCAGCGGGACGTAGTGCACGTACTCCGCGTACATTGTGTGATGCGTGAACATCAGCGGCAGACGCAACCGGCGCGCGGCATAGCGGCCCGCCGCCCCCATCAGGAACGGCGAGTGTGTATGAATGGCCGTCAGACGCCGCGAGCGCACTTTGGCCAGGAACCGCCGGTCGAGCGGAATCGCAAGCGGAAAGTCCGGATGACCGGGTGGCCGGACGGACGGGAAGCGCACGACGTCCGCGTCGGCATCCGTATAGCCCCGATAGGCCGGCGCATAGATCGACGCGTGATGTCCCTGACGGCGCAACTCGGTCACGAACGTCTCCACCGACTGCACGACGCCGCTGATACGCGGCAGGTACGAATCGGTGAACACGCCGACACGCACCGGCGCCGCGGGGTCCGTAGCAGGATCACGGCGCGGCGTCTTCACGATGTCCCCCGCCCGGTGGCCGCGTGTGAGGACCTGTCTTGCCCGTCGAATGTTCGCGCCATCAGGGTGCAGTGGAACCTGTGTTCCCTCCCATCGAGCGTGCGCTTGATCTCTAGAACATCGATGTCGGTCATTGGGCGGCCCGCGGAAAGTGACTCGAAGGGGACAGGGCGGCGCCCTCGCGCCGCCCCGCGCGATCGGTATCGTTGTCGTGTTCTGGTCGGGGAGGGGGGATTTGAACCCCCGGCCTCAGCGTCCCGAACGCTGCGCGCTAAACCAAGCTGCGCCACTCCCCGACGCCGCCCCCATTGTAATCAGTGCGGCGGGGGCGAACAAGCCATCTACTCGCCGGAGTCGGGCTTCGCTTCCTCGGAAGAGGCGACCGGTTGGACCGGCTGCTCGCTGCGCGGCTCGACGACTTGCCGCAGCAGTGCGCCGACCGCATCGCCGATGGTCACGCGCCCCTCTTCCTCTTGCGCACGGAGGTACTCTCTGACACGCTTGCGCTCCGCCTCCGTGGCCATCCGGCGTAGGCTCACCAGCATCCGGCGCTCCTCTGCACGGATGTCGGTGATCATGACCTCGACGAGCTGGCCAACGGTCAGCACTTCCTCGATCTTTTGGACCCGCTTCTCTGTGATCTCAGATATAGGAAGGAACGCGTCGAGGTCGCGGAGCCGGATGAAGGCACCAGAGGCGACGATCCGCACGACCTTACCCTTGACCGCCTCGCCGGACCGGTAGGTGCTGGCCACGTCGGCCCAGGGATCCTCGAGGATCTGCTTGAGGCCGAGCGATATCTTGCCCCCCTCCCGATCGACGCGCAGCACCTGCACGCGGAGGCGCTGGTTGCGGCGCACGACTTCAGAGGGATGCCGGATATAGGTCCAAGCCATCTCGCTGATGGGCAGCAGCGCATCGATGCCGCCGAGGTCCACGAACGCGCCGAAGTCGGTGATGCGCTTGACGGTGCCTTCAACGATCGCGCCTTCCTCCAATGTGGTGAGGACCTCGTGGCGGCGATTGCGCCGGTCTTCATCCACGGCCAGCCGGTGCGAGAGGATGACCCGCCCCTTCCCGCGATCGACTTCGATAACCTTAAGAGGAATGGACTGCCCGACGAACCACTCGAACCGGCGCCCCTTCGCCTGTGAAAGATCGACGTGCGAGCCGGGCACGAACCCGCGCAGCCCGATATCCACGACGAGCCCGCCCTTGACCTTATCGACGACCATGGCGTGGATCACGCGCCCGGCCTGCTGGGCCTCGATGACGCGGTCCCACGCACGCACGAAGTCGGCCCGTTTCTTGCTGAGGATGATGTTGCCCTCTTCGCCATCCACGCGCATCACCATGACATCGATGCGGTCGCCCACTGACACCGCCTCAGGTGCGTCGCCGCGCCGCACCATTTCCTTCGGGGGAATCAGGCCCTCGGATTTGGCGCCGACGTCCACAAGGATCCCCTCGGTGTCGACCCGGACCACGGTGCCCTTGACGATCTGACGCTCCTGCAGGCTGGGCACTGATTCCGACAGATCGACGGTCTCGCCCTTGGGGGTTTGATCTTCCGGCTTATCGCCGTCTTCCGCCACAGCCCAGGGGTCTTCGCCACCCCCCCAGGGTTTCCTCCCGCAAGGCGGCCGAGTGATACGTGACCTTCAAAGCCAGACATGTGGCGACCTCAAAACCAGACATTAGAAGCGAAACTCGCCGACGCGGCTTCCCTGGTACAGAACAACGATCCGCTCGCCTGGGCGGAAGCAGACGGTGAC
>JBOGSE010000751.1:0-5669 GCA_050694895.1 bacterium
GTACGGGCCGGGCGACAACTTTGACCTCGACGCGGCGCATGTTGTGCCCGCATTGATACGGAAGTGTATTGAAGCGAAGGATCGGCGAGCCGAGTCCATCGTTGTCTGGGGGACGGGCAAGCCAACACGAGAGTTTCTCTACGTCGATGACGCGGCAGAAGCGATCCTCCTGGCGTCGGAACAGTACAACGAGAGCGACCCCGTCAATCTGGGGTCGGGAATGGAGATCAGCATCAAGGACTTAGCCCTGCTGATCGCCCGCCTGACGGGATTTCAAGGGAAGATCGTCTGGGATGGAAGCAAGCCCGATGGGCAGCCTCGGCGTCGCCTGGATATATCCCGGGCCGAACGATTGCTGGGCTTCAAGGCGAAGACCCCATTTGAAGAGGGGTTGCGACGGACGATCGAGTGGTACATCGCACAGAGGCGAAGGGGACAGGCCGAGGCACGGTAGCACCAAGCCCGCTAAAATTCTGCGTTGCAATCGTACGAAATCCATGGTAAGGTCTGGGCTGGGAACCTCCATTCCCCCGCCACCGTAGGTCAAATAACGAACAAACTATGGTATCAGCACCGAGATTGTTCGTCATTGGCGGTGGAGCGCGGGAGCACGCGCTGGTCTGGCACCTGTCGCGCGCCTTCCCGGAGGCCTCCATCTACTGCGCTCCGGGGAATCCCGGGATCTCGAGCATGGCCACCTGCCTGCCAATTCCCATCGGAAACGCCAGCGCTCTCGCCGACGTGGCCTCGACATCGGGCGTCCAGCTGACGCTCGTGGGACCCGAGGCCCCGCTGGTCGACGGGATTGTCGATGCATTTGAGGCGCGCGGCCAGGCGATCATCGGTCCGACCGCCGCGGCCGCCAGGATCGAGGGAAGCAAGGTCTTCGCCAAGGAGTTGATGCGGCGGTACGGGATTCCTACCGCGGAGGCCGGCGCGTTCGACGACCAGGCGGCGGCACTCGCCTTCCTGCGCGGCCGGTTGGGTGGGGTTGTCGTGAAGGCCGATGGCCTCGCTGCGGGGAAGGGCGTCGTTGTGTGTGACGACGCCGAGCAGGCCCGCGCCGCGCTACACATGATCATGGTCGACCGTGCGTTCGGCGATGCCGGGCGGCGGGTGGTGCTCGAAGAGCGGCTGGAGGGCGAAGAGGTCAGCGCGTTCGCCCTCGTCGATGGCGAGGCGGTCGCGCTCCTGCCGCCGGCGCAGGACCACAAGCGTGCCTTTGACGGCGACCGTGGACCAAACACGGGCGGCATGGGCGCCATCGCCCCGTATCCGCTGACCGATGCGCTGCGCGACTACATCCGCATGGAGATCTTCGAGCGGGTCGCGCACGCGATGTGCGCCGAAGGCCATCCTTATCGCGGCGTCCTGTTTGCGGGCTTGATGCTGACCCGCGACGGTCCGCGGGTGCTGGAGTTCAACTGCCGGCTGGGTGATCCCGAAGCGCAGGTCGTCCTTCCCTTGTTGTCAGGCAACCTCATCGAGGCGTTTGCGGCCCTGCATGCAGGCCGGCTGGCTCCCGACGCGCTCGTACGCACCGACAGCGCGGCCGCGGGAGTAGTCCTCGCGTCGCGCGGATATCCGCAGGCCCCAGAGACCGGCGACGAAATCGATGGGCTCGAATCCGCGGCGGAAGAAGCCTTGATCTTCCACGCCGGCACCGCGGAGCACCATGGCCGGATCGTCACCGCCGGCGGTCGGGTTCTGACAGTCGTCGGTTTGGGAACGGATGTGGCCGGCGCGCGAGTCCGAGCCTATCGCGCCGCGAAACGAATCCTGTTCGCCGGAATGCACTATCGGTGGGACATCGGTGCCGCGGTCGCGGGCGCCGCACGCAGGAACGAGACCCTGGCGGCGCGCGCCGGGGTGGGAGAGTAGCCGATGCCGGTCACAGCGGTGGTCGGAGGCCATTGGGGCGACGAGGGCAAGGGCAAGGTCGTTGACGCCCTGGCCGCGGATGCCGATCTGGTCATCCGGTACAACGGCGGCGCCAACGCCGGGCACACGGTCGTCAGCGACCGAGGCTCCTTCGCGCTGCATCTCATCCCATCGGGTGTGCTGCATCCACGCGTGACCTGCCTGATCGGTCCCGGTGTCGTCATAAACCCCGAGGTCCTCATTGAAGAACTCACGATGCTGGAGTCGCGCGGTGTCTCGACGCACAATGTGCTGATCTCGAACCGCGCGCACCTGCTGTTCCCTCACCACGTCACACTTGACGGGCTTGAGGAGCAGGCCCGCGGCAAGGCGCAGCACGGGACCACCAAGCAGGGCATCTGGCCGGCGTATGCCGACAAAGCCGCGCGCGTGGGCGTGCGCGTGGGCGATGTGCTGCACGAGGAGCATCTGGTCGAGCAGGTCCGGTACCAGGTCGCTCGGACGAGCCAGGCGCTGGCGAAGGTCTACGGCGCGGCCCCGCTCGTTGCCGCCCAGATTCTGGAGCGCGCTCAGCGGTGGCGCGAAGTCCTAGGGCCCCGCATCGTCGACAGCCACCGGCTCGTGCAGCGCGCGCTGCGCGTCGACGCCCGCGTGCTCCTCGAAGGGCATCTGGGCGTGATGCGCGATCTCGACTGGGGGATCTATCCCTATGTGACGTCCTCGACGTGCCTGCCCGGGGGTGCCGCGGCTGGGGCGGGGATTCCCGCGGCCCGCATCACCCGTGTGGTGGGCGTCGTCAAAGCCTACACGACCGCGGTCGGCGCCGGGCCCATGCCCACGGAACTTCATGACGCGGTCGCCGAGCGCATTCGCGAAGTGGGGCAAGAGTACGGGACGACCACCGGCCGGCCGCGGCGGTGTGGCTGGTTTGACGGCGTGGCCGCCCGGTTTGCCGCCGAAGTGGCCGGGTTTACCGAGCTCGCCCTGATGAAGCTCGACGTGCTTGACGGCCTGGAGGTCGTGAAGATCTGCAGCGGTTACCGCCACGGCGGCGAGATGCTGGACGAGATGCCCGACACGCCCACACTGGCCGGCGTCGAGCCGGTGTACGAGACGCTGCCCGGGTGGCGCCTGCCGCCCCGGGTCGAGCGGGTTGACGACCTTCCCGCAGCGGCGCGCCGCTTCGTCGATCGGGTCGCCGCGCTGGTGGACGTGCCGGTCACGATGGTGGGGCTGGGGCGGGAGCGTGAGGCCCTCGTGCGCACCGAGCCGCTCGCGGGATCAGAGGTCGGGCGATGATCGATCGGTACGCCACCCCGGAGATGCGCGAGCTGTGGGCGCCCGAGACCAAGTTTGCCCTGTGGCTGGAGATCGAGTTGCTCGCCCTCGAGGCGCGGGCCGAGCGCGGCGAGGTGCCTCGAGACATCGCCGCGCGCCTGCGCCTCACAGCGCGCGTTGGCAGCCCCGCGCGTATCGACGAGATCGAGCGGACCGAGACGCAGCACGACGTCGTCGCGTTCCTCCGCTCCGTCACCGAACTGACGGGCCCCGATGCGCGCCACCTGCACCACGGGCTCGGATCCTCGGATGTCGTGGACACCGCGCAGTCCGTGCTGCTCGTGCGCGCCGCGGACCTGATCGCCGAAGCCCTCTCGCGCGTGCGTGAAGCCACGGCCGCACTCGCGGACCGGCATCGGCACACGGTCATGGCCGGCCGCACGCACGGGATGCACGCCGAGCCGATTACGTTCGGCGTCAAGGTGGCGCTGTGGCATACCGTGCTGGATCGCGCGATGGCACGCCTCCGGGCCGCGCGCGAGATGGTGCGTGTTGGGAAGCTTTCGGGGGAGGTCGGCATGTATGTGCATTCCTCCCCCGAGATCGAAGCCGCCGTATGCGCAGGATTGGGTCTGGCCCCGGCGCCGGTGAGCAGCCAGGTGCTGCAGCGGGACCGCCACGCAGAGTACGTCACGGCCCTGGCCATTCTCGCCGGGACGATCGAGAAGATCGCAACAGAGATCCGCACGCTGCAACGTACGGAACTGCGCGAGGTGGAAGAACCCTTTGCCGCACGCCAGACGGGTTCGTCAGCGATGCCGCACAAGCGCAACCCGATTCTCTGCGAACGGCTGGTCGGTCTGGCGCGCACGGTGCGTGCCGCGGCGATCGTGGCGATGGAGAACCAGACGCTGTGGGGTGAGCGCGACATCAGCCACTCCTCCGCCGAGCGTGTCATCTTTCCGCAGGCGACGGGCCTGACCCACTATATGCTGCGGACGCTCCATCTGGTGTTGAGCGGCTTGCGCGTCTTTCCCGACAACATGCGGCGCAATCTCGATGCGACCGGTGGTCTCGTCTTCAGCCACCGCGTCCTGCTGGCGCTCGTGGAGAAGGGTTTGAGCCGTGAGGACGCCTACCGGATCGTACAAGATGCGGCGACGGCGGCGGTCGATGGCCGCGAAGTCTTCGCCGCGGCGCTTGCCGCCAGCGGCGCGCTCACGCATGACGAGCTGGCGGCCTGCTTCGACCTGGCGCCCTATCTGCGCTGGGCGGATGTCATCCTGGAGCGGGCCGGCATTCCGCGCGATACAACCGCCGTCGGAACGCGCGGGTCTGGGAATCGCGGATCTGCGCAGCGTGAGAGGAGGGGTGAGTCATGACAGTGTCCATGGCCGCCGCCGTCATCAGCACCGACCTGCCGGTGCCGCTGCTCGCGCGGGGGAAAGTGCGCGATGTGTACGCGCTGGATGACATGCTGCTCATCGTGGCGACGGACCGCATCTCGGCCTTCGACCACATCCTCCCGACGCCCGTGCCGGGCAAGGGCCGCATCCTGACGCAGCTCTCGGCCTTTTGGTTCGAGCGCACGCGCACGGTCATTCGCAATCATCTCATCACGACCGACCCTGCCGGAATGCCCGAGATGGTGAGAGCGCATGCCGGGGCGCTCGAAGGCCGCGCGATGCTGGTGCGGCGCGCCCTGCGGGTGGATATCGAGTGCGTCGTGCGCGGCTATCTGGCGGGCTCTGCGTGGACAGACTACCAGCGGGAAGGAGCCATCTGCGCCGTTCCACTGCCTGCGGGGCTGAAGGAAGGGGATCGCCTGGCGACTCCCATCTTCACGCCTGCCACCAAAGCGTCGGGAGGGCACGATGAAAATATCTCGTTTGAGGCCGCTCAAGACCTCGCCGGCGAGACGCTGGCCGCGCGCCTCCGGGAGACGAGCCTGGCGCTGTACGAGCATGCCCATGCCTATGCCGCCGGTCGCGGTCTGCTGCTGGCCGATACGAAGTTCGAGTTCGGCCTGATTGCCGGCCCATCGGGAGACGAGCTCATGCTGATCGATGAGGCGCTGACGCCTGATTCCTCGCGGTATTGGGATGCCGACGACTACGCGCGCAGTCGATCGCTCGTTCCACTCGACAAGCAATACGTGCGGAACTACCTGCTGCAGATCGGGTGGAGCAGGGAGCCACCGGTGCCCTCGTTGGCGCCCGAGGTCGTCGCGGCGACGCAGGAACGGTACCGCGAGACCTACCGGCGCCTGACAGGAAAGGAGCCTGCCTGATGCCCGCGTTTCGCGTGGTCATCATGCTGAAGCCCGGCGTGCTGGACGCCGCCGGACAGGCCGTTGAGCATGGGCTGTCCGCGCTCGGATACCGCATCGAGGGCGTCCGCGTGGGAAAGGTCATCGACGTCGCAGCGCCCGAGGCCTCGCCGGCGATTGTCCATGAGATGTGCGAGCGGTTTCTTGCCAATCCGTTGATCGAGTCCTGGCGCATCGAGGC
>JBOGSE010000752.1:0-9871 GCA_050694895.1 bacterium
GTGCAGGTGGGCGCGTACTCGAACCCGCAGAACGCCGACGCGCGGGTTGCCGCGCTGCGTGACGCCGGGTTCAGCCCGTACGTCGTGAAAGAACGGGGGTTGCTCAAGGTTCGCGTCGGCGCGTTCCGCACCCGAGGTTCCGCGGAGGAGCTGGCGGAGCACCTGCGCGCCAAAGGCTTCGACGTCACCATCGTCCCATAGCAGCGCGGCCAAACACAGAATCGCCATAAATCCGCCTTGACATCGGATGGTGCAGCATACTGACCTTCAGCCGGGCTCCAGGTGGAGGTCGCGTCGACCTCGTGCACGCCAATGTCCCCGACCACGATCAGGCCGGCGGTAACTAAGGCGAATTACCCGCCGCGGGCAGCCGGCTAGCGGGTGAATCGGGCGCGGCGCACCGTGTGCCGCCTGATGCGTTCAGGCACGACACGCACTCCCAGGCCGACGCCCGTGGGGACGGTGATGGTGCCGTCGCTATTGAGCACCACCGGCGGGTCGATGAGATCTTCCTCAAAATAGCGGTCGCTGGCCGAGAGGTCCGCGGGCAGCCTGAAGTTCGGGAGCGAGCAGAGCGCGATGTTCGCGGCCCGGCCGATGCCGGTCTCCAGCATGCCGCCACACCAGACCGGCACGTCGTGCGCCCGGCACAGGTCGTGGATGGCCACCGCGGCGCCCAGGCCCCCGACGCGCGCCTGCTTGACGTTGATGACCCGGCACGCCCCGAGCTCAAGCGCCACGCGGGCCGCGCGTTCATGGATGATCGACTCGTCGAGGCAGATCGGCGTGCGGAGCTGAGCCTGCAGCTTCGCATGGTCGACGATGTCGTCTTCTTCGAGCGGCTGCTCGATCAACAGCAGGTCGTAGTCGTCCATCGCCTTGAACGTCGGGACATCGGCCAGCGAGTACGCTGAGTTGGCGTCCACCTGCAGCAAGATATTCCCGAAGCGTTCACGGATGCGGCGGGCAAGCTCGATGTCGAATCCCGGCTTGATCTTGACCTTGATCCGCCGGTAGCCCTGGGTGAGGAACGCCTCGGCGCGCGCGACCACCTCGTCCACGGTTGGCTCGATGCCAATACTCACGCCTACCTGAATCCGGTCGCGCTCGCCGCCCAACACCGCGGCGAGCGGTAGGCGCTGCCGCTGCGCCTCGATGTCCCACAGGGCCGCCTCCAGGCCGGCCTTCGCCATGTGGTGGCGGCGGATGTGGGCGACCTGCTGCGCGAAGGCGCGCGGCGTTGGCAGCGGGCGGTCCAGCAGCGGCGGGATGATGAAGTGCTCCAACACCGACCAGGCCGTATCCGCGGTCTCCTCGTTGTACAGGGGTGCGCTGCCGACCGGCGCTTCGCCCCAGCCCTCCAGACCGTCGGCCTCCACGCGGACAAGCAGGCATGTCTTTGTGTCCTCGCGTCCAAAAGAAGTCTCGAAGGGCGCACGGAGGCGCATCCTGATCTCGTGAAGCTCGATAGCGTCAATCTTCATCGGGTTCGCGAACAAGGACGTACATGCCACGAAGGCGCTCCGCTTCGCCCCGTAGAGGCTCCTCGGGGTGAAGAAGAAAGTCCACCGCGCGGTAGCCGCGGCCCAGGTAGTGCAGGAATGCTTCCCGGCTCGCCAGCCGCCAGGCCTGCCCCAGGTTGTGGTCGCGCTGGCGGATCGCGGTGAAGTCGGTCGGGATTTCCACCAGGATGGCCGAGGCAGCTAGGGTGAGGTTCGGCTGACTCGGCGCCGCTCCCAGCGGATGCCGCACGCTCTCGAGCGCGCGCGGGGCATGATCCCACTCGCGGGTCTGCGGAGTGCCCGCAGTCGCCGCGACCACGCGCGGCGAGCGGAGCGCCCAATCCACCTCGAGGCGGTCGCTGTCCAGTCCCCGGTTGAGTGCGTCGGGCATCTCTCCGTAGTAGTTGACATGGTAGCGCCGCGCCGTCGCGCCCAGCTTGTGCAGGTTGAAGCGCGCGTTCACGCTCAGCAGCGGGTCGAACGTCCAGATCGCACGGTCAAACCCCATGGCCATCGCGGCCTCGCGCTGCGCGCACTTCAGGCGAAAGCCGATGTCGCGCAACTGCCGCGCGGCCTTCACGCCGGCCATGTGCGAGTAGAACAGCGGCCGGCCGTCGCGCCATCCGGCGAACCCGTAGCAGAAGCCCACCATCGTGCCGTCGGGCTCAAGCGCCGCCAGGACCGCACCACCGGCGCCGGATGCGGCCAGGAGTTGATGCGACGGCACGACCTCGCGCTCGGGCATCCCCCAGATCTCCATCTGGAGGTCTTCGATGCGCCGCATCGACTCGATGTCTTTGATGATTTTGATCGCGATCTGCGTCACGGCCGGCCCCTCGTAAGGTACGGGCCGCAAACAGCGTCTTCCTGCGCATGGCGCGGGCCGCACGACCCGCGCGAGCGACTCCAGCCCTCTCGCGCAGGGGTGCCACGCGGCGGGACGAACTCTTGCGTACAGCCGCCTGACAGCCAGCCACAGCCAACGGGAGGGACGCATGCCGGCCCTGAACGATCTCGTCCGGCGCCGGACCGAGCCGGCGCTTGATCTCCTGCGCACCCTGGTCCGCCAGCCCAGCGTGGCCGCCACCGGCGACGGGCTTGCCGAGTGCGCCGCGCTTGTGCATCGGACCTTTGAAGCGTCCGGCGCCTCGGCGCGCATGCACACGACCAACGGTGCCGCGCCTGTCGTGATCGCGGAGTTTCCCGGGGCGTCGGAGCGCACGCTGCTGTTCTACGACCACTACGATGTGCAGCCGCCCGATCCGCTGGGCGAATGGACGTCGCCGCCGTTTGAGCCGACGATCCGCAACGGGCGGCTCTACGGGCGCGGGGTGGCCGACAACAAGGGCGACCTCACGACGCGCCTCGCGGCCGTCGACGTGCTCAAGGACCTCCACGGCAGGCTCCCGTGCCGTGTGAAATTCTTCGTAGAGGGCGAGGAAGAAATCGGGTCGGTGCACCTCGCGGCCTACATCAGGGCCCACCGGGAGGCGCTTCGGGCCGATGCCTGCATCTGGGAGTTCGGGCAGCGCGATCTCACGGAGCGTTTGGAGATCACGCTCGGCATCAAGGGGATGTGTTACCTCGACATGGAGGTCATCGCCACGTCCCGCGACCTCCACTCGTCGCTCGGCGCGATCGTCGAGGGTGCGGGGACGCAGATGGCCTGGGCCCTTGCCTCGCTCAAAGACCCCAAGACCGGCCGCGTGCTCGTCGAAGGCTTCTACGATCGCGTGCGCGAGCCAAGCCCCCGCGAGCTCGAGGCGACGCGCGCGCTCCCGTTCGACGAGGAAGAGCTGAAGAAGCACATGGGGGTCGATCGCTTTATCGGCGGGGTCACCGGCTTCGACGCACACCTCCGGCTGCTCTATCAGCCGACCTGCACCGTCTGCGGGCTCGACAGCGGGTATGTGGGGCCCGGGTCGAAGACGGTGCTGCCTCGACGCGCGAGGGCCAAGGTAGACTTTCGGCTTGTGCCCGATCAGGATCCTCAGGAGATCGCCCGTCTGGTGGCGGCGCACTTCGAGCGCCTCGGCGTGTCGATGACGTTCACGGTGTTGGGCGCCGAGCGGGCGTACCGTACGAACCTCGACGACCCGTTCGTCGCTCTGGTCCGCGAGACCGCGAAGGAGTCGACGGGACGGGAGGTGATTGTCGTTCCGACGTCGGCAGGCACGGGGCCCATGTACGACCTGGGCGGGGCGCTTGGGTGTCCGATCGTGAGCATCGGCGGATCGTACTGGGGAAGCCGCGGCCACGCCCCGGACGAAAACATTCGGCTGCGAGATTTCGAGGAGACGATCCTGCTGGTGGCGCGGGTGATTGAGCGGTTTGCCGGGTTGCCGTGAGCGTAGGCGAACCCAGGGACCTGCGCGAGGGCCAGTATAAGGATTCCGGCAATCTGAATGCCCGCTGTGCCCTTCATGAGCGCTTCAGTACCAATCCATACGGATGGTTCCGCTGGGTACACGATCACCTTGATTTGCCTCAGCGCGGCCGGGTGCTCGAACTGGGCTGCGGCCCCGGCACGCTGTGGGCAGGACGCCTGCACCACGTGCCCCCGTCGTGCCGCGTGGTTCTCTCAGACATCTCGGGAGGGATGGTTCGCGAGGCGGTGGGGCGGCTTGGCGAGGGATCGCGTTTCAAGTTCGCCGTGCTGGATGCCCAGACGATTCCCTATGCCGCCGGCGCGTTTGATGCCGTCATCGCGAACCACATGCTCTATCACGTGCCCAATGTGAACAGAACCCTCTCCGAGATTCAGAGGGTGCTCCGGCCAGGTGGCCGGTTGTACGCGGCGACGAACGGACGGCGTCACCTCCAAGAGATCGCCGACCTGATCGAGGCGTTCGACCCCGCGCTGGTACCGATCTGGGGAAGAGACCGCCGGACTTTTGAACTGGATGATGGGGCAGAGCATCTCGCGCGGTGGTTTGCGGAGATTCGTATAGAAAGGTACGAAGATAGCCTCGTCGTCGGCGAGGCCGAGCCGCTAGCCGCATACGTGTTCTCGATGTCGATGACGGCGTCGCAGCGTGCGCGCCGTGATGACTTCTTGAGGTTCGTCAAGCGGCGCCTGGCCGAGAGCGGACCCCTGCGAATCACAAAGAACGCCGGCCTCTTCGTCGCCGTGCGCGCGTAGGCGGGTCGTGCGCTCAGAGGAGGAATTCTAGCCCTCCTCTAACACTATTAACTAATCCTTTCTCTGAGGGGTGGATACCATGGGCCACGGTTCCGATGCTCGTACGTGGCGCGGGCTGTCCCGCCGCGAGTTGCTCCGCTATGGGGTTGTGGGGACCGGCGCCGCTCTGACGGCTCCCCTGTGGTCCTCCTTGGGGCTGGCCGGGCCTGCCCCGGCGGCTCCTGCCGTCCAGCCGAAGAAAGGCGGCACGATGGTCATCGCGTGGGAGGCAGATCCAGGCGTCTTGGTCCCCGGGCTGTCCACCGGTGGGGCGACCGTGCGCGCCCTGGTGCTTTTGTACGACAGCCTCGTGCACGAGGACTACACCAAGTCGGCGAATGACGTCGATACGCCGCCGCTGGTGCCGGGCCTGGCCGAGCGCTGGAGCATCTCCTCAGACGGCGTCACGTACACGTTCAACCTGCGCCGCGGGGCCAAGTTCCACGACGGCACCGAGGTCGATGCTGAGGCAATCAAGTTCAACTTCGATCGGGCGTTGGACGACAAGCACCCGCATTTCGATGCCACCCTGCGGTCGATCAACCTGTCGCTGGTCGGATACCACGTGATCAGGGAGACGCGTGTCGTTGACAAATATACCTTTCAGATGACCCTGCGGGAGCCGTTTCCGTCGATGCTGCGCAACCTGGCCACCCGGACAACCGGCATCGTCAGCCCCACCGCCATGCGGCGGATGGGCAACGACCGGTTCGCGCTGAATCCGGTCGGGTCGGGACCTTTCAAGTTCGTGGAGCAAGAACGGGGCGTCAAGGCCGTGCTCGAGCGAAACCCCGATTACTGGGGCGGCGCGCCGCTGTTGGACCGCGTGATCATCCGTCCCGTCATTGAGGCGTCCTCGCGCGTGGCGGCGTTGCTCGCCGGCGAGGTCGATCTCATGGTCGTCATCCCGCCCGACAGCGTGCACCAGCTGCGGTTCAACAGGAGCATCACCGTGGCCTTTGCCGGTCCGCCGCACATCTGGTTCTGGATGTTGAACAACCGCGCGACCCAAACGAGGGACAAGCGCGTGCGACAGGCGATGAACCTCGCCATCAACCGTGAGGGACTGGCGAAGGACATCATGAGGAACACGGCCACCGTGGCGAAGGGGCCATTCCCACCCGGAAATCCCGGCTACGAACGCGGCAACGTGACCGGTTATACGTACGATCCGGCGCGGGCCCGGCGCCTGCTGGCCGAGGCCGGCTTCCCGAACGGCTTTGAGATGAGGGCGTTCTACCCTGCCAGCGGGACGGGCATGATGGTGCCCACGCCCATGAACGAGTACGTCCAGGCCAATCTGCGCGACGTCGGGATCCGCGTCAGCTTTGAGGTGATGGAATTCGGGGCATTCATCGCGCGCGCCCGCTTGGGGCTGGACGACCAGACCGGGGCGCTGCAGACGTCGTGGAGCAGCAGTGACCCGTTCTGGCTGGAGACGATGTTCCATTCAGAGCTCCACCCGCCGCGGGGAAACGTGCGGACGTGGTACAAGAATCCGGAGGTCGACCGATTGCTCGATCAGGCACGGCGCGAGCTGAATGACCAGCGGCGGCTCCAGTTGTACCGTCAGGCGGAGAAGATCATCTTCGATGATGCGCCGTGGATCTTTGTCGTCCATGACCGCAGCCCGATCGCGTATCGCGCGAAGGTGCAGAACTTTGTGGCGCCCCCGTCATGGTCGTTTGACCTGAGGAACGTCTGGCTCAGGTAGGTGGGTCGGTACGTCGCCAACCGCATCGCGCTGGCCGTGCCGGTCTTGCTCGGCATCTCGATTATTGTGTTCTTGATGCTGAAGATGGTTCCGGGGGACCCGGCGACG
The DNA here is from genome assembly GCA_050694895.1 of bacterium. Taxonomy (GTDB): domain Bacteria; phylum Sysuimicrobiota; class Sysuimicrobiia; order Sysuimicrobiales; family Humicultoraceae; genus JBQTJP01. The sequence goes on from JBOGSE010000752.1 coordinate 6,506, forward strand.
GTACTGCTGGGTCCCCAGGCCGAGCCCAGGGATATCGAGTTGCTCCGGCGGGCCTGGGGGCTCGACCAACCGATTCATCGCCAGTACTTCACCTGGCTCGGTCATGTCTTGCGGGGCGATCTCGGGTTATCACTGGAGCAGCGGATTCCGGTCGCCTCGCTCGTGTTCACACGTTTCAAGAACACGGCGATCTTGACGTTCGCCAGCGTGCTGATTTCGTGTGCGGTCGGCCTCACCGCGGGTGTGGTCAGCGCCACAAAACCACGGTCCCTCTTCGACCGCCTGACGATGGTTCTGGCCCTGTTCGGCAACAGCATGCCGGCATTCTGGCTGGGGCTCGTTCTCATCTTCGCCTTTTCCTTGGGACTAGGGTGGTTTCCGGTCAGCGGCATGCAGTCGATTCGAGAGGAAGGCGGCTTCCTCGATCTTGTTCATCATCTGATCCTGCCCGCGATCACGCTGGGCGGGGCCACGACCGCCATCGTCGCGAGGCTGACGCGGTCCAGTATGCTGGAGGTGATTCAGCAAGATTACGTGCGGACCGCGCGCGCCAAAGGTCTTTTTGAGCGCCGCGTCGTCCTCGGCCATGCCTTGCGAAACGCCCTGCTGCCGGTCGTGACGGTGGTCGGCCTGCAGGTGGGGTTCCTGCTCGGCGGGGCCGTACTGACCGAGACGGTGTTCTCGTGGCCCGGAGTGGGCCTGCAGGTCTTCCGCGCGATCTCCACCCGTGACATCCCGCTGATCCAGGGCAGCGTGCTGCTCATCGCGGTAACGTTCGTTTTCATCAACCTGCTCGTTGACCTGCTCTACGCCTACTTCGATCCGCGGATCAGGTATTCCTGAGACGCGGGTCCAGGGCATCCCGCAGGCCGTCGCCAAAGAGGTTGAATCCTAGCGTCACCAGGAAGATCAACACGCCGGGCACGGTCGCCACGTGGGGGGCGACGGCGAGCACCTGCCGGCCCGCGGCGAGCATGGCGCCCCAGTCCGCGGCGGGCGGCTGCACGCCGAGCCCGAGGAAGCTCAGCCCGGCGGCAAAGATCACGACGCGACCGGTCTCCAGCGTCGAGTACACGATGACCGGTGGCAGCACGTTGGGCAGGACGTGCAGCAGGATGATGCGCGCCTGGCTGGCGCCCAGGCAACGTGCGGCCTCCACGTACTCCCTCTCGCGAACGGACAGCGTCAGACCCCGCACAAGGCGACAGAAGACCGGGATCGAGACCACGACGACGGCCATGATGACATTGCGGAGGCCTGGCCCCAGCGCGGCGGCAATGCCGATGGCGAGCAGGATGGACGGAAACGCCAGCACGATGTCCAGGATTCGCATTAACACCTGATCAATCAGTCCTCGGTGATAACCAGAGATCAGGCCCAGGGTGAGCCCGATCACACCCGAGATCAGGACCGGGAAGAACGCCACCCACAGTGAGATCCGGCCGCCCCAGAAGAGGCGGCTGAGGATGTCGCGCCCGATATCATCGGTGCCGAGGATGTGGCCGGGCGTTCCCGGGGGGAGCAGCCGCGTCGTTGAGCTCACGCGATATGGGTCATGCGGGGCAAGATAGGGTGCGAGGATCGCGCTGAGGATGGCAAGCAGCACGAGGAGCAGGCCGACCAGGGCGAAACGGTCGCGCCGCAACCTTCGCCACACCATGGCCAGGTGCGATGTGGTGGCGTGTTTCGGTTGACCGATCCCGGGTTCGGCGATGGGCCCTTGGACTGGCGGTGGAATGGCTCGCGCTCGCATCGGGCCTATGATTGCATGCGCGCGCGCAGCGCTGCCAGCGACGGACTCAGCGTGACGGGATAGATCATCGGGTCGTCCAGCTGGCACAGCTCCTCTGGGAGTGCGGCCAGGCGTTCGGTAGAGCGCTGCCGGAGGGCGGCCAGCGGTTCGATCCGGATCCGCCGGCCTCCACGCATGACCGGTGTGAGCATCGGGGTCCATCCCGCGGGCCCGGGCTCCTCGTTGAGGGCGATCACGTCGCCCATCGGCTGACCATCGGCATCCATGCGGCGCCAGACCTGCTTGCGCCCTGGGAGCGTCGCCTTGCCCGTGCTCAGCTTGATGCGATACCCTTTTTCGTCCTCGACGAGCTTATAGACGCCGCCGATGTTGGGGGCGTCCGCGGAGGTGCCCATCTCGGTGCCGACTCCGAAGGCGTCGGCGGCCGCGCCCTGCTCCAGCAGCTCGGTGATGCGGTATTCGTTCAGCTCGCCGCTCAGCAGAATCTGTACCTCGCGCAGCCCGGCCTCATCCAGCGTCGCGCGGACAGCCCGACTCTGCGTGAGCAGGTCGCCGCTGTCAATGCGCACCGCCCGCACTCGTCCGCCGGTGGCGGCCATCTCTCGTGCCACCGTGATCGCGTGGGCGACCCCCTGGGCCGTGTTGTACGTGTCAATCAACAGCACGGTGTTGGTGGGAAAGTCACGCGCGAAGGTGCGGAAGGCCTCCAGTTCATCGGTGAATGACATCACATACGAGTGGGCCATCGTGCCCACGACGGGGATGCCGTAGAGCATGCCGGCGAGCACGTTCGATGTACCGGTGCAGCCGGCGAGATACGCCGCCCTGGCGACCTTCAGGGCCGCGTCACTCCCATGGTCGCGCCGCGGCGACATATCCACGACGCCGCGTCCGCGCGCCGCCAGCACGACCCGCGCGGCTTTGCTGGCCACCATCACCTGGAAGTTCATGATGTTGAGCAGCAGCGTCTCGACGAGCTGGGCCTCGATGCGTGGCGCGCTCACCTCCAACAGGGGCTCTGGGGGGAAGAAGACCTCGCCCTCGGGAATCGCCCGCACGTCGCCCGTGAACCTGAACCCGCGCAGATAGTCGAGGAATCCATCGCTGAACAACTGCAGGCTCCGAAGATAGCGGAGCGCCTCCTCGCCAAAGCGGAGTCGCTCCAGCGTGGCCAGAGCGGTGTCGAGTCCCGCGCTGAGCAGAAGCGCGCGGCCGGGCGGCAGCGCCCGCACGAACAACGCGAACGTCGCCCGTTCGTTCATCCCATGCCGGAAGTAGCTATCGGACATCGTCAGCTCGTACAGGTCGGTGAGCAGCGCCACGTTCGACGGCGTCACGTAGCCAGGGTCCGTCCTGCCGGACATGGGTTCAGAGGCCGTGGCAGCCCGGCGGCGCTCCTGGACTCGGTCCTGGGGGTCCGGCGCCGTCATAGCCAGCGCAGCCGCCGGAAGATCGCGAACATGACGACCACGCTCGCGGCCATGATCCCCATCGCCGCGACCACCCCATACCGCCATTCGAACGGCGGAAACGTGCGCTCGAAGTTCATGCCGTAGAAGCCGGTAATGACCGCGAGCGACGCGAAGATCGCGGTGACCATGGTCAGGACCTTC
>JBOGSE010000753.1:0-1813 GCA_050694895.1 bacterium
GGGCGCGTTCGCCGTGATCTTCGACCTGATCCGTGCGGGCAGGCCCGTCCCGGTGCTGGGATCGGGGCACAACCGTTATCAACTCCTGGATGTGCGAGACCTGGCCGAGGGAATCTGCCTGTTGAGCACCAGCACCGGAGGAGGGATGTACTCCTTTGGGGCCCGTGAATTCGGCACCGTGAACGATGACCTGCAGGCACTGCTCGACCATGCGCGTACGGGCTCCCACCTCTATCACATTCCATCGCGATGGGCGCGGCCGGCGCTGCGGCTCATAGAGCTGGTGGGTATGGTGCCGCTGTCTGAGTGGCACTCCCTCTCCGCCCGGGGAGAGGATTCCATCTCCGGCACGTCGCGGGCCGAGCACGAGCTCGGCTGGCGTCCGAGGAGGAGCAACGCGCAGGCACTGAGAGAAGCGTACGCCTGGTACGTGTCCACCGTGCACACGATGGGTCAGGCGGCTCAAACGCAGCCGGTGCCTTTTGCGCATCGGGCGCTACAGCACCTCACCTGGATCTTTCCTCGCTAGGGGCTCTCCACTGGCCGGGTGATATGCTGCTCAGCGTGTCACAGGACGTCACATTCTGCTGTCCCTCTTGCCGGGGCAGGCTGGTTGTCTCCCCCGGGGCCTATCGATGCGCGGCATGTGAGCGATCGTACCCCATCGTCGTCGGCATCCCGGACTTCCGGCTCGCACCTGACCCGTACATCTCATTGGCGGAAGAGTACGAGAAGGCCCGCCTCCTTGCAGAGGAAGCGAACCGGCGTTCCTTTGAGGATCTGGTCAGGTTCTACTGGGACATCACGCCCGACGTGCCCCGGGAGCTGGCCGAGCGGTACATTAGCTATGCCGTCGAGGGGGAACGCAGGGGACATGCGTATCGCACGGAGATCGACACGCGCCTGAAGGCTCACCTGGGCGGAGAGGCCTGCCTTGACGTGGGGTGTGGAACTGGAGGATTTCTCATCGCCGCCCGGTCACGGTTCCGCCGGTTGATCGGCATTGACATCGCCCTGCGCTGGCTGGTGATTGCCAGGAAGCGCCTGGCCGACGCAGGCGAGAACGCCACCCTGGTGTGCTGCTCCGCCGAGCACCTCCCGTTCCCCGCAGGGACGTTCGACGCGGCCGTCTGCATCGATGTCCTTGAGCACGCGCAGGACCCGCAGGCCATCCTGATGACGACTGCGCGCGCGCTGCAGCCCGAGGGGGTGTTCTACATCGCGACGCCCAACCGCTTCAGCCTGGGGCCGGAGCCCTGTGTCCGGGTCTGGGGTGTCGGCTTTCTCTCCAGATCCCTGGCCAGCCGCTACGTCCATCGCGTCACCGGGCGGCCCTACCGACTCATCCACCTGCTCTCAGTCTTTGAGCTGAGGAGGATGCTCGCGCGCGCGGGCCTGCGGGAATGGTCCATCCTCCCCGGCGTCGTCCCTGTACATCATGGCCAGTCGCGCTTTATGTCCACGATCCTTCGAGTCTACAACGCGCTTCGCCAACGTCCGATCGTGGCCCGTCTCCTGCTCATCGGGGGGCCCTATCTCGAGGCGGTAGCCCGTCGGTAGAGTCTCGATCCCGCACAGAGAGGGATACTTTTGAGTGGACTGTGTATCGGTATTGACGGCGCCTGCTGGCTGAACCGCCGCGGCTACGGCCGCTACACGCGTAGCCTGCTCGCGGCCCTGGCACAGCGCAGCGACGGAGACCGCTATCTGCTCTTCCTGGACCCAGAGACGGCCGCGCAGCCGGACATTCCTCCGCAGATGGAAAAAGCCGTGGTAGCCACATCCCGACCTCCCGCCCTGGCCGCCTCAGCGT
>JBOGSE010000754.1:0-3794 GCA_050694895.1 bacterium
TGACCGCGCTCGCCCTGGCCCGCATCTGCGAAGAGGCCGGCCTGCCGGCCGGGGTCTTCAACGTGATCACCGGACGCAACTCCGGAATGATCGGGCAGGTGTTCCTCGACCATGCGGCGGTCCGAAAGATCGCGTTCACCGGCTCGACCGAGATCGGCAAGCACCTGATGGCGGGCGCGAGCGCGCATCTCAAGCGCGTGTCGTTCGAGCTGGGGGGCAACGCGCCGTTCATCGTGTTCGACGACGCCGATCTCGGGGCCGCCGCCGAGGGCGCGGTGGGCATCAAGTTCCTGCGCGTCGCCGGCCAGTCGTGCATCTGCGCCAACCGGGTCTATGTGCAGGAGCGTATCGCCGACCGGTTCATCCCGGCGTTCATCGAGAGGGTCAAAGCCCTCAAGGTCGCCCCGGGGTTCGAGCCGGGCGCGCAGATCGGCCCGCTCATCAACGACGAGATCCTCACCAAAGTGGACAGCCTCGTAAAGAGTGCTGTCGGCGGCGGGGCGAATGTGGCCGCCGGGGGCCGACGCCTCACCGAGGGGGCGCTCGGCAAAGGGCTATTCTATGCTCCCACCGTGCTCATGGATGTCCGCGAGGAGATGGACGTGGCCCGGGACGAGATCTTCGGGCCTGTGGCGCCGGTGATGACGTTCCGCGACGAGGCCGAGGCGATCGAGCGGGCGAACGCCACGACCTTTGGCCTAGCGGCCTATTTCTACACACAAGACCTGCGTCGGGCGATCCGCGTCGCCGAAGCGCTGGAGTACGGGATGGTCGGCGTTAACGATTCCACCGGGTACACGCATGAGATCCCGTTCGGAGGATTCAAGGAGAGCGGCATGGGCCGCGAGGGCGGCCACCAGGGGATCGAAGAGTACATGGAGGTGAAGTCGATCTCGATCGGCATGTAGAAGTCTGGCCTACTTGATCAGGAGACTGGGCAGCCAGAGGGTCAACTGCGGGAACAGATAGACCAGCACCAGGGCCAAAACTTGGAGACCCATGAACGGCATCATTCCCCACCAGATGTCGGACAACTCGACCCCCGGCGGGGCCACGCCCTTGATATAAAACGCGGCCATCGCCACCGGCGGACTGAGGAACGCCGTCTGTAGATTTACCGCGACGAGGATCCCCAGCCAGACCGGATTGATCCCGTACTTCTGCGCGATCGGCCAGAAGAGCGGCATGAAGATAATGATGATCTCGGTCCACTCCAGCGGCCATCCTAGCAGAAAGATGACGGCCATCATCAGCCAGATGAACCCGGCCGTGGAAAGACCAAGGCCCAGGATGAAGTCCTCGATCACCTTCGATCCACCCAACCGGGCAAAGACCGCCGAGAAGATCGCCGACCCGACGAGCAGGGTCAGCACCATGCTCGAGGTGCGGATCGACTGAAAGACCGCCGCCTTGAGGTTCTCCCAGGTCAGCTTGCGGTAGGCGGCGCTGAGGACGAGCGCGCCGATGGCGCCCATCGAGGCGGCCTCCGTGGGGGTCGCCAGTCCCGCGACAATCGATCCAAGCACCGAAAAGATCAAGGCGGCAAGGGGCAACACGCCGGTAAGGAGCTGTAGGAGAATCTGGCCGGTGAAGAAGTTCCGCTCTTCTTTCGGGAGGGATGGTCCCATCTGGGGTCGGAGGGTTGTCATGATGATGATGTAGAGCAAGTAGAAACCCGACAGCATGAACCCCGGCACGAATGCCCCCAAATACAGTTTCACGATCGACTCGCCGGCGTTCGCGGCGTAGAGGATGAGCAGCACGCTGGGAGGGATCAGGATGCCCAGCGTGCCTCCCGCGGCCACCGCCCCGCTGGCCATCCGTTTGTCATAGCCCAGCCGCATCATGGCCGGGAGCGCGAGCAGGCCCATGATGGTCACGGAAGCGCCGATGATGCCGGTCGCCATGGCAAAGATCGTGCAGGTGATGACGGTGGCCAGCGCCAGCGAGCCGCGCAGCGGCCCCGCGGCGACGAGGATGGACCGGAAGAGCCGGTCCATGATCCCCGAGCGCTCCAGCACGAATCCCATGAAGATGAAGAGGACGATCGAGATGAGCACGTCGTTCGACATCACGAAAAAGGCGCGCTGAACCATCAGGTCAAAGACCAGGTGACCGAAGCCTATGTAGCCGGCGACAAACCCGAGGGCCATGAGCGTGAAGGCGGTGGGAAAGCCTATGAAGATGGCAACCGTCAGCAGACCCAGCTGGAGGATGCCGAGGGTTTCCTGGCTCACTCGACAACCTCCGGCTCGACATAGTCAGGCCACTTGCCCGTCCGGATGGCAATGACGCACCGGAGGACCTGGGCCACCCCCTGCACGAGAAGCAGGACGGCAGCCACGGGAATGACGGCCTTGAGCGGATAGACCGGGGTGTCGTAGGGGCTGAGCGGTGAGGTCTCCCGTATCCGAAAGGATTCCCAAAAGAAAATGACCCCAACGTAGGCCAGCGCAATCATCGCCGGGAAGAAGACCACAATGTAGAGCGTCAGGTCGATGATCGCCTGAACGCGATCCGGGAAATTTCGATAGAAGATATCGCCGCGGACGTGGGCGTTTCGGGAGAGCGTATAGGCCGAGCCCATCATGAAGTAGGCCCCGTAGAGCATATACCCGACGTCGAATGCCCACGTCGTCGGCTTGTTGAACAGGTACCGTGAGAAGACCTCGTAGCCCAACGCGAACGTCAGGGGCAGAATGGTCCAGGCAAAGGCCTTGCCCGAGAAGTCACTGATCCTGTCGATGGCTTTGATGACCCTCTGCACGCCCTATCTCCTTTTGGAAATCGGCCGATAATCGAGGGGGCGATAAAATCAGGGCGCTCCGGGATGGAACACCACGGGGCGCCCTGACGCCGTCATCTAGTGGTTGGGCAAGCTCGCTGACTACTTGCCCTTAAAGTATCTGTTGTACGCGATCGAGTTATCGACCTGAACGCGCTGCTTCCAGGCCACAACCCTCTTGGCCCACGCCTTCTGGCTCTGGACGATCTTGGCGAAGGTAGGATCCTCCTTCGACCGACGTTCCACGATCTTGTCCCAGGCATCAAGCTGAGCGTCCAAGACCTCTCTAGGCGTAGTGAACACCCGCACCCCGCGCGTTTTCTCCATCTCCTCGAGGTCCGCGCTGTTGCGCGCGATCATCCTGTAAGTGGCGTCCGCCCCCTCGGCGTAAATCGCCCACCTGACGACCGCCTTGAGGTCGGCGGGCAGCGCGTCCCACTTCCCCTTGTTGATGTTCACTTCAAACGACTCGACGGGCTGGTGGTAGCTCTGCAGCATGTAGATCTTCCGCACATCTGGGAACCCGAGCAGTTTGTCGGAGGAGGCGTTGTTGAACTCTGCACCGTCGATGACGCCGCGCTCAAGGGCGGGCACGATCTCTCCGCCTGGCAGGATGACCACAGACGCTCCCAACTCTTTGAAGAGCTCCGCCGACAACCCAACCGTTCGGTACTTGGTCCCCTTGAACTGTGCGGGCTTGAGCACCGCGGTCTTGAACCACCCCAGCGGCTGCGTCGGCATGGGGCCAAACAGGAACGCCAGGTAGTTCAGCTTGAGCTTGTTCTGGATCAGGTCCTGGTACATGTCGAAGCCGCCGCCGTAGTAGAACCACGACAGCAGGTCAATGGCGTCCATCCCGTACGACGGCCCCGTGCCAAAGAGGCTGGTCGTCGCGCTCTTTGCGTACGCATACACCCCAACCGAGTGACCCGCGTCGAGCACGCCGCTGTGCACGGCGTCGGCGATGCCAAATGCTCCGACGACCGCGCCCGCGGGGAGCAGGTCGATC
>JBOGSE010000755.1:0-1682 GCA_050694895.1 bacterium
GGGTCCGCGCATGTGGATGCGGATAGCGCCGCCGGGCCGCACGTCCAACTCGCAGACTGGGTTCGTAAATCCGCGCGGACCCCACCACTGCGCCACGTGCTTTGGATCGGTCCACGCCTTGAAGACGCGGCGGCGCGGCGAAGACGCGCGTGATGACGAGTTCCCGCTCCACGGCGTTCGCGGCGGCGCTAGTGCTTGCGTTGCTTACGGTCATGCTTTTCCTCCTTGTTAGCCGCCGGCGATGGCCCCCACGACCAGGAAAGGCTCGGCCCCCGACGCGACCGCGTCGGGCAGCGGGGCATCCGGGGGTTCGTGGGACAGATCCTGCTCGCAGGCAAAGAACCTCACGAACGGTCGGCGCTGCTGCGTGACGTGGTCGCGGATCGTCCCGCGCAGCATCGGATACCGGGCCTCGAGTGCGTCGAGAACCGAGCGCTGCGTAGCCGGGCCCTCAACCTGAAGCTCCACCTCGGCGCCGACCTGCGCCAGCGTCCGCAGATGTGCCGGGAGCACGACGCGGATCATGCCAGCGTCTGGACTTCGACGGACAGGACCGCCGGAAGATCCCGGGAGATGGGCGCCCATGTCTCCCCGGCGTTGGCCGATCCGTACACCTGCCCGCCGGTGGTCCCGAAGTACACGCCGCACGGCTCGAGCGCATCCACGGCCATGGCGTCGCGCAGCACGTTGACATAGCAGTCGCGTTGCGGCAGCCCTTTCGTGAGCGCCTCCCACTCGTTTCCGCCCGTCCGGCTGCGGTAGACGCGCAGCTTCCCCTCGGGCGGATAGTGCTCCGAGTCGCTCTTGATCGGTACGACGTAGATAGTGTCCGGCTCGTGCGCGTGCACGTCGATCGGGAACCCGAAGTCGGTCGGCAGGTTCCCGCTGACCTCGTGCCACGACTCGCCGGCGTCGTCGCTGCGCATGACGTCCCAGTGCTTCTGCATGAACAGCACGCCCGGGCGCGACCGGTGCAACGCGATCCGGTGCACGCAGTGGCCGATCTCGGCAGTCGGGTCGGGGATGTATTCGGACTTCAGGCCCCGGTTGATCGGGCGCCACGTCTTGCCGGCGTCGTCGCTCCGGAAGGCACCCGCCGCCGAGATGGCAATGAATATTCGCCTGGGGGCGGTCGGGTCCAGCAGGATCGTGTGCAGGCACATCCCCCCGGCCCCGGGCTGCCAGCGGGCCCCGGAACCGTGACCGCGCAGTCCGGCGAGCTCCTGCCACGTTTGGCCGCCATCGGTCGAGCGGAACAGGCCGGCGTCCTCCACCCCGGCGTAGACCGTGTCCGGATCGGTGAGCGAGGGTTCGAGATGCCAGACTCGCTTGAACTCCCAGGGGTGTTGGGTGCCGTCGTACCACTGGTGCGTGGTGAGCCGTTTGCCGGTCTCGGGAGACGTGTCGTACACGAACTTGTTGCTCTCGCCCTTGGGCATGCCGTCCGGGGTGGTGGTCGGTTCGCCGGAGGGTGTTCCGGGTTGGTGCCAGGTTTTGCCGCCGTCATCTGAGCGTTGAATGATCTGCCCGAACCAGCCGCTGCACTGCGACGCATACAGCCGATTCGGGTCGGCGGGCGAGCCCTTGAGGTGGTACATCTCCCAGCCCGCAAAGTGGGGGCCACTGATGTCCCATCGCTCGCGCTTGCCGTCCGCCGCCAGGACGAACGCGCCCTTGCGTGT
>JBOGSE010000756.1:0-2721 GCA_050694895.1 bacterium
GCTGTCCGACCCGGCGGTAGCGCGCGGGCACCTCCGCGTGGCCTGCGGGGAACGCTCGCGTGGCGCCCTTGCGGTGTACGCAGACGCGTCTGCGCGTCCCGTCGATCTCGTACTCTTCGAGCTTCCCGATGTTGTGGGCCACGTCGTAGACCAGGTCGATGCCCAACTGCTCCCACCCGCGGCCGAAGACGCGCTCGAAGCTCTCCCGCGCCCAGTGGGTGATGAGCTGGCGGTTCGCCCACGCGAAGTTGGCCGCCGCGCTCATGGCTCCAAAGTACTGCTGCCCTTCGTCGGACCGGAGCGGGACACAGGCGAGCTGCCGATCGACCAGGCGGATGCCGTATTTGGTCTGGACTCGTTCGCACACCCGCAGGTAGTCGGTGCAGACTTGATGTCCCAGCCCGCGCGATCCCGAGTGAATAAAGACAACAATCTGTCCTGGGCCCGTGATGCCCATCGCGTCGGCGGCGGCGGTGTCGAAGATTTGATCGACTACCTGGACCTCAAGGAAGTGATTGCCCGATCCGAGCGTGCCGACCTGTCCGCGGCCCCGTTTCTTGGCGTCGTTGCTTACGGCGCTCGGGTCCGCTTGCGGCAGGGCCCCCCCAGCCTCGATCACGTCAAGGTCGCGGGCGACCCCGTAACCTTTGCCGACAGCCCATCGGGCGCCCTTCGACAGCACGTCGTCGATCTCGCCCATGCCGACTTTCACACGGCCACCGACGCCGACACCGGAAGGGACGGTATGGAAAAGCACGTCGACGAGTTCGGTCAACCTCGGCCGAACATCGCCTTCCGTGAGGTCGGTGCGAATCAGCCGGACACCGCAATTGGATACGACAAATGAGTTGGCGATGAAGTTGTGATGCGGGTCTTTGACGGTGAAATCGTAAACCGGCCCGTCGAAGGCAATTGACTCCTTGCGAACGATCTTGTCCCAAACCTGTCCGGTCTCCCCGAGTCCCTGGGTCGCCCTCTCGTGGAATGTCGGGAAGTCCGGAAAGGCGGACCCGATGCGAACGCCGTCCGGCTTCAGTCCGTGGAGACTGCGGCCCACGAAGTTTTCGTTGACGAAAGGTGAATCGATCGTCGACACGATCGCTTTGGGGCCGAGTCCTTTCTCCGCGAGCCACTGTGCGAGGACGAGACCTTCTCTCCGCTCCTCCAGGGCGAGAGATTTCAAGCGGAGGTATTGAACCGCGACGTTCGCGAGATATTGCTTGCGGCGATTGTACTCGAACCCAATGAGGCTCCACACTCGGATAAGGTTCTCGCGTTGACTGGAAATCTGAAGCCGCAATCGAATAGAGATTAGCCCGACTCGGTTCGTGTACTCCTTACGCTCGTTGATGATGTTGCTCTCAACCCCAAACTCCGAAAGCCATACCCGGATCCTGTCCAGGTACTTCCTGCCGCTTTCCACGCACTTTCGCTCCTTGTTAAGTGAGAGGATGGGGCAATAGAAGTTGTACGGGTGTCCGGTCACAGTCTTGGGAGCGCTCATTTCTGCGCCGAACAGGGCGGCTAAGAAGAGACGCTTCATCCATAGCGGCGAACCGTCCAGCCAAGCTGGCACTTCGAAATTCGTTCTCGCTTTGTTTCCAGGCGTCGCACCCAGCCCAACAAGTAGCGCGGCCAGTGCTGTTGATCGAACGTGAACGGACGACTCCGTAAAGCTGAACTCCCGGCGGCCATACATGGTGTCAATTGCATGGGAGCGGTGTCGAGCGTAAATGCGCGAAGGGATGAAGCCCACGGTCTGGACGTCCTGGCGGATTGCCTCCAGGTCTGCAGGCCCCGCGTAGAACGTGAGCTGAGAACCCCCGCCCTTAAGGAAGTGGAGGCTACCATCGCCCTGGCAGAATCCCAGGAGCTTGATCAGGTATGGAAGAGCCGGATGATCAACTGTCAGCGGCAATAGGCGCTTTGTCTGAAGCACCTTGAGAAGCTGCGACAGCCCGTTTGCATGCCCCGGGTAGATACGTCGAACATCCGCCTCAGTGATGAGCACGTCATTCGATGGCGCCGCGTATGGCACGCCTTCAAACGGATACACAGATACGTATTGGCCCAGCGCGAGTTCTCCGAGCGGCATCATCCCTTCCGCGGTCATGAACGGATGATCCGCCGTTGCGACAACCTTCCGACCTGACTCGGTCACGAGTTCGAACACCCGCGAGTCGGGGCGAGACGCTGTGATGAATGCCGCTATCTCTGTCTTCTTGACTTCGGTGTGAGGATTGAGGCAGATGATCCTTTCGCGCATCCACGAAGCGTGAAAATCCGCGATCGGTCTGTGGTAACCAAGCTCGTGAAGGACTCTCGCGTCTCCCTTCAGGCAGTTGACGTCAAAACCGATTCCACCAGGTGAGATGATCCCTTCCTCCGCGTCAAACGCCGCCACACCGCCGACCGGAAATCCATAGCCCCAGTGAATGTCCGGCATCGCCAGCGAGTGTCCGACAATCCCCGGCAGCGTCGCGACGTTCGCCACCTGCTCGAACGCCTGATCTTCGCCTTCGCCCATCATGCCCAGCATGCGCTCGTCGGCGTAGATGCGTCCGGGCACGCGCATCCCCGGCTTGTAGGAGATCGGAATCTCCCATCGCCAGTCGTCGATCTTCTTGAGAATCCGCGTCCAGGATTCCGCCATGCTCACGGTCCTCGCGGCACAGCCGCAGCGCATTCAGCGCACCGGCTCGACCAAAAAGGGCCCCGCAT
>JBOGSE010000757.1:0-3592 GCA_050694895.1 bacterium
CGGGCCGCGGCGACCTGGATGAGCACTTCCGGGCAAGGGCGGTCGTCGGCGACCATGGCGCGGATGCTGCGGATGTGGCCCTCGATGCGGGCCAGGCGGTTGAGGACGCGCTTGGTCTGAGTGTGCGGCATGCCTGCCTCCCGCTGGCGTGTTCTGCCCGTATCATATCGCGCCGCAGGGCCGGATGCCGGCGTTCCCGAAACGAGAGTGGCGGAGGTGGCACGATGAGAAACGCAGTCACAGCTCTCCTGGTCTTGGCGTGGGCCCTGGCAGCGTCTGCCCCAACCGCGGGGCAGACCGCATCACTGCGCATGGCGATCACCCGCGATGAAGGGTCGCTCAATCCCTACACGTATCAGACGGGCTACCCGGGGTGGAACCTGATGACGCTGGTCTACGAGCCGCTGTTCACTCCGGACCTCAACAACATCCCGCAGCCGTGGCTGGTGCGGCGGTACACGGTGAGCCCCGACGGCAGGACGTGGACATTCACACTCCATCCGAACATCAGGTGGCACGACGGGCGTCCGCTCACCGCGGACGACGTCAGGTTCACCTACGAGTACGTCCGCCGGAACACCCATTCGCGGTGGACCCCGCAGGTGCGGTCGATCGAGAGCATCGAAACCTCCGGGCCGTCGACGCTCACCGTTCGTTTGACCGCGGCCAGCAGCGGTTTTGGGGCGCAGCCGCTCGCCGACCTGCCGATCCTGCCGCGGCACATCTGGGAGAGCGTGACAGAGCCGCGCCGGTTCAACGACGTCATCGGCAGCGGCCCCTACCGGATGGCCGAGATGCGGGAGGGTCAGTTCTATCGCCTGGTGGCGAACGACTCGTACTTCGCCGGCCGGCCCAAGGTGCGCGAGCTCATATTGCCCATCGTCCGCGATGCGACGGTCACCTTCACCGCCCTCAAGGCGGGCGAAGTTGACACGACCGTGCGGCCGGTGTCGCCCGAGCTCGTGGCCGAGTTCGAGAAGGCGGGCGGCATCAAGCTCGCCAGAGGCTCCGGGTACGCGAGCACGATTCTTCAGTTCAATCTCGAGCATCCCCAGCTCAAGGACGCGCGGCTCCGGCAGGCCATCGCCAGCTCTATCAACACGCGCCTCATAGTCCGCCTGCTGCTGCTCGGCTACGGCGTTGTCGGCAGCCCCGGGTACATCCACCCGGACTCGCCCTTCTACAATCCGGGCGTGACCTTTGCGGCCAACAAGAGCAAAGCGGTGCAGTTGCTGAACGAAGCGGGCTACGTCGACCGGGACCGTGACGGGATCCGCGACGCGCCCGACGGGACGCCGCTGCGCTTCACCCTGCTCACCCTGGCCGGGAATCCGATCCGCGTCCGCGGCGCGGACCTGATCCGCACGTGGCTGCGCGACGTGGGGATCGATACCCGCGTGGTCGCGCAGGAGGACGCCAGCATCATCTCCCAGGTCTGGCCGGATTTCGACGTGTGCAAAGGCCGCAAGTTCGATATGGCGGTGTTCGGCTGGTCGGCGCCCGTGATGAACCGGACGACGAGCCTCCGCGATCTGTTCCACTCCGACTGTCGGTTCGGCACGATCAACATCGGAGGGTACAAGAACGCTGCGCTCGACCAGTTGGGGATGGATCTGGCGGTGGCGGTGGATCCCGCAAAGCAAAAAACGCTGCTCTTCGAGATGCAGAAGATCATCGCCGCGGACCTGCCGGTGCATGTCCTCTTCTATCAGGACGGCATCTACGCGTACCGCGCCGACAAGCACGGCGCATGGGTGTATCAAAAGGGCCAGGGGATCGTGAACAAGCTGTCGTTCATCGATCCTCCCAAGCGGTAGGAGGCCCGAGCGCGGTCGCGGGGTAATCGGGCGTGTGGCGGTTCTTTGCGGGGCGAGGGGCGCAGTACCTCCTCGTGCTGGCGCTGACCATCGCGCTGAACTTCTTCCTCCCTCGCATGATGCCGGGCAGCCCGCTGGTCTTCCTCGCGGGCGAAGACGTCGGGTTTCTCGACGCCGACCAGCGCAAGCACCTCTACGCGCTCTACGGTCTCGACCAGCCACAGTGGAAGCAGTTCGTCACCTACGTGGCCAACCTGGCGCGGGGCGAGCTGGGCTACTCGTTTCAGCGCGGCCGCCCGATCGCCGAGATGATTGGCGAGCGCCTGCCCTGGACCTTGCTGCTCGTCGGCGCGTCCCTGGTGCTGGCGGCGCTGCTCGGCACCGCGCTTGGCGCGGCCGCGGCCTGGCACCGCGGCACGCCGCTCGACCTGGGGACGCTTGGCGTCGCCATGCTCTTTGAGTCGGTGCCGTCCTTCTGGCTGGGGATGATCTTCATCGCCGTCTTCGGCGCCGGCCTGGGATGGTTTCCGATCTTCGGGGCGCTCACCCCCGGCGTGACTCTGTCGGGATGGGCGCTGGTGCTGGATCGGGCCCGCCACCTTGTGCTTCCGCTCGCGACCCTGACGCTCATTACGATTCCGGGCACATACCTCATCATGCGGTACTCGATGCTCTCGGTTCTGGGCGAGCAGTACATTGCCACCGCACGGGCAAAAGGGGTCGCGGAACGGGCCGTGCTCCGGCGTCATGCTATGCGCAATGCCCTGCTGCCTGTCGCGACGGTGTTCATGCTCAACCTGGGGTTCATCGCAAGCGGCGCGACCGTCATCGAGACGGTCTTCTCGTACCCCGGGCTCGGCCGGTTGCTCTATGAGGCCGTACTGAACCGCGACTATCCCGTGCTGCAGGGCGCGTTCTTCATCATCACCGTCAGCGTGATCGCCGCAAACATCCTCGCCGATCTGCTGTACCCGTTTATCGATCCGCGGGTGCGCCACCGGTGACCGTTGTCGCGCGCGCCGCTCCGCTTGCCCTGTCGCGGCGCCGCCATGCCCTCGGCGCCATCGGTTGGATCGGCGTAGTCCTGCTGGTCGCGCTCACCGCCACGGCCGTGCTCGCCCCGACCCTGAGTCCTCACAACCCTGAAGAAACCACGGGTGAGCCGTTCCAGGCTCCGAGCCGGGCGCACCCCCTGGGAACCAACGACATCGGGCAGGACATCCTGAGCGAGCTGATCTACGGCGCCCGCATCTCGCTGACGATCGGGTTCCTCGCGGCTTCGATCGCGGTTGGGATCGGCACGGCCGTCGGCATTATCGCGGGATTCGTCGGCGGCTGGGTCGACGCGGCGCTGATGCGCGCCGTTGACCTGGTGCTTGTGATCCCGTTCCTCCCGCTCATGATCCTTCTGGCCGCGTATCTCGGCCCGAGTTTTTGGAACATCATCATCGTCATCGGCATTCTCGTGTGGGCGCGTCCCGCGCGCGTCATCCGGTCACAGGTGCTCTCTGTGAAGTCGCTCGACTATGTCGAGGCGGCGGTCGCACTCGGCAGCCGGGCCGGGCGCGTGATGGCGCGCCACATCCTGCCCGCCGTGCTGCCGCTGGCGCTGGCGCAGTTCATCCTGGCGGCGAGCAATGCGATCCTTATAGAGGCGGCGCTCTCGTTCCTCGGGCTCGGCGATCCCACCGCGAAGAGTTGGGGGGCGGTCCTGTACTACGCGCAGGTCCGCAACGCGTTCTTGAGCGGCGCCTGGGTATGGTGGGTCCTCCCGC
>JBOGSE010000758.1:0-4793 GCA_050694895.1 bacterium
GGCAGGAGACCGATCCCGTGCTCGAACGCCACCATTTCGCCCAGGACGTCGACAGTGGCCAGTGGACGATGACCGAACTGTGCCTGCGCTACGGCATCAGCCGGAACACCGGCTACAAGTGGCTCGATCGCTACCGCCAGAGCGGCCCGCGGGGGTTGTACGACCACAGCCGCGCCCCGCGCTCCTGCCCACACCAAACGCTCGCCGACATCGTCGCGCTGATCCTCGAGGAACACACGCGCTTCGGCTGGGGCGCCCGGAAGATCTTGAAGCGCCTCCGCACCCGCGACCCGAAGCGGTCCTGGCCGGCCCGCAGCACCATCTTCGACATCCTCGCGCGCCACGATCGCGTCCAACCTCGGCACCGGCGCCGGCAGTGGAAACACCCGGGCGCTGCCCCCTTCAACACCAGCGCCCCGAACCAGATCTGGACCATCGACTTCAAAGGCCAGTTCCGCACGCGCAATGGGATCTACTGCTACCCGCTGACGATCATCGATCACTTCAGCCGCTACTGGCTCGGCTGCCACGGGCTGCTGGATGTCGCCGGTGCCGGGGTGAAACCGCACCTCCGCCACCTGTTCCGTACCTGCGGCCTCCCGGACGCGATCCGCAGTGACAATGGCGCGCCCTTCGCCTCCACCGGCATTCACGGCCTCAACCGGCTCAACGTCTGGTGGCTCCAGCTCGGCATCACCCACCAGCGCATCACGCCCGGCAGCCCCCAGGAGCATGGCGTCCACGAACGCCTCCACAAAACCCTCAAGGCGTGCGCCACCCGGCCGCCCGCGGCGAACCTCAACACCCAACAGCGCGCCTTCAACGCTTTCCAGCAGACGTACAACGAGCTGCGGCCGCACGAAGCCCTCGACGACGAGACGCCTGCGTCCCGGTGGGCTCCGTCACCGCGTGCTTATCCCGAACGCATGGCCCCGCCCGAGTACCCCGGCCACTTCGAAGTCCGGCGCGTCAGCAGCGCCGGCACCTTCCGCCTTCATTCCGGCCAACACTTCCTGAGCCAAGCGCTCAACGACGAATACATCGGGCTCGAAGAAGTCCAAGACGGCCTCTGGAACATCGTCTACTACGAGACGCTCCTCGGCCGCTTCGACGAACACACCCACACCATCACCGGGGCTCCCTCCCTCAAAGGAAAGTGTTAACCATGTCCCCGGACGTTCTGTCAACTATGTTCCCGGTTGCTCAGCTCACGTGCCTTTCTTGGGTGGTTCACCGCGCAGAAGTCGTTCGGCAAGCCATGCCGAGAGCGGGACTTCAGACGATGTCGCAACTGAGCCAGAATCGCGAAGCAGCTGCGAGGCTCGATCACGAACCTCCGCGCTCTTGGTGATGTGCCAAAGCGCGATCGCCACGGCGCGACGATGGCGGCTTTCGTGTGAGACTCCGTGCTGCTCTTCACGACTGCGTAGGTAGCCCGCGATCTGGATCTCCGTCGCGTCGGCTTCTGCCATGCCACGAATCTGGGTTGCGTATTCCTGGAGCTCAGCGCCACGCGTCTCGGGATCGAGGTGCCGGTAGGACGCGAGAACGCGTCGAAGCGTCGGCTCTGGCGGTTCCCCGCGATCTACCCAGTTGCTAGCCTTGTCACTGATCATGTAACCGCCGCCTAACGCGTAGCACTTGAGCTGCGGGCGCTTACACCGCGGGCGCGTTGGCGCCCGCCAGGCCGCGGCACGCGGCCGGCGCACAAACGCAATTCTACCATACTTGAAGGCACCCGCCAGCTCCAAGCGCAGGTTAGGCGGCGGCCTCCGAAATGTTTGGGTCAGTAGACTCCTGTAGATCTCCGGCCCGCCGACGTCCTGCGGCGGCACCCAGTGGAGGTCAGCAGATGAGCCCCCGCTGGGCAAGGAGCGGTCCTTTGTCAGACACCCTCCAGCGAATCCACCCCTCCGCCGTTCGCTGGACGGGTCGCCCGCACCAACCGCCCGGCCACTGCGCGCGAACCCTCATCCACTCGCCTTCGATCTCGAGCGGCGCGACGCTGTACTCTGGTGATTCCCGCTCACGCGTCTCCAGCCAGTGCAGCACTTCGCTGCTATCGCTCGGGGCTCGACGAAGCGCGTACCGCCCCGGAGCTCGGAAGAACGTGGGCAGGTCTTGGGCGAGAAAGTGGGCTTCCCATTCCGTTAGGGACAGCTCGACATCTCCGAGTGTGAGGTGAGACTCGTGCGCCCACGCTGTCCCGTCCGCTTCACCGGCGGGCGCCGCGTAGCGGAACCGAAACCAGCCGCCGTCACGCGTTTCCAGCACGACAAACCCAGCCGGCGCATCGTAGCCCGTACTGATCCACCCACCTACTTCCAGCTCGTTCCAGGTCCACTGTTGAACTCCGGGCTGCGCCAGCCAGCCACGCGCAAGCCATGCTGCGGGCAGACCGTCGGCCTCTCTATAGAGCGGTAGGATGAGCTGCTGGAGCCACTCGAAGCTGCTGGACACCATGACCGCCCCCTCAACCGCTTTGAGGTAGCCGACGCCGTGACTCGCGTTCTGGAACGACCGGTTGACAGTCGGTATGCGAGGGGGGCGGCGGGGTTCCGGCGGAGGTTGCAGGCTGTCGGGGAACCGTGCGACCACACCCCACGGGTCCAGGGATGCACGGCACCGCTCGAGGAAGCGCGCCGCTCGCGACGACGGGCTGTCGAGGTTTGACGCTTGAAACACCGTACTCGCATCGCCCACAGCGGTCTGCGCTGGTTGAGAGGGTATGGAGTTCTCCGCTGACCCCTGCCCCGCATCGAAATCGACCCGAATGATCGTGCGGCCCGCCGTGTAGCCATAACGGTCCTCATAATAGCGGCGGACGGCGCCCGTGCTGTCAATGGCAACATCGATGCGCCAGAACCGGCGATCCGGACCGTCGATGCGCCACGTGACACCACGCAACCCCCACCGTTGCACGGCGTAAGCGTTCTCACGGCACCGCCCGCCGGTATCGACGCCGGCGGGGATTTGAGGCCGGAATTCCGCGAGCGCGACCTGGTTCGTCGTGTATGGAGGACGGATGCGCTCGCGGACACGAGCGGTGTCCGGAACTCCAATCGAGGGCTGTTGCCGGTTCTGCCCCTGGCAGCCGACGATCGAGGCGAGCGCGAAGGCCAGCAGGGTGACGGTCACTGCTGACAGACCTCTGCGGATCTCCACTCTCCCAGCTCCAGTGCTAGCGGCCGCCTAACGGATTGCGCTTAAGCTGCGGCGCGCCCACTCCCACGTCAACAAACCTCCGGTTCCTTCAAAAGGCAGCGCCGCCAGCTTCAAGCGCTTGTTAGGCGCCGCGGATTCATATAGTAAGTGCAACACGTCCCCCAACGAAGGAGGTGACCTGGAGATACCATAGGCTTCGGTCTCGGCCAAGAGAAGGTAGCCTACGTATGCGGTATCGCTAGATCACCTTTGCCGAAAGATACACGCTCGGCCTGCTGCGGCAGCGGGGCCTGACGGCCGCGGCGATCGCCCACGTGCTGGGGCGGCATCGCAGCACCATTGGCCGGGAGGTCCGGCGCAATCGGGCGACCAGTGACGGCACCTACCGCCCACCGCTGGCCGATTGGTACGCGCGCGGCCGGCGGTCGCGGTCCCGGCGCAATCGGCGGTTCTCGGCGACGGCGTGGGCGCGTGTCCAGGCTCTGGTGCGGGAGGACTGGAGCCCGGAGCAAGTGGCCGGCTGGCTGCGGCGCCAACGGGAGCTCGTGATCAGCCACGAGACCATCTACCGCTACATCTGGGCGGACAAACGCCAGGGAGGGACCCTGTACACCCACCTGCGCGGCGCCCGCAAGCGTCGGCGGAAGCGCTACGGGCGCTACGACAGCCGCGGGCGGCTCGCGGGCAAGCGCCCGATCACAGCGCGCCCCGCCGCGGTCGCGACGCGCGCCCACATCGGGCATTGGGAGGCGGACACCATGCTCGGCGCCGGCCAGGCCGGACCCTGCGTGCTGAGCCTAGTCGAGCGGAAAACCGGCTATGTCGTGGTCGGGAAACTACGCCAGCGCACGGCGGCCGAGGTGAACCAGCGCGCCCAGCAACTGATCCACGCGCAGCCGCGCCCGGTGCGGACGATCACCGTCGACCATGGCACCGAGTTCCACGAGTACACCGCGCTCGAGCGAGCCACGGCGACCCGTTTCTACTTCGCGACGCCCCCCACGCGTGGGAACGGGGGACCAACGAGAATACCAACGGCCTACTCCGCCAGTACCTGCCCAAGCGCCACAGTATGGCCCACCTCACCCAGCTCGACTGCGATCGCCTTGCCGCCAAGCTCAACCGTCGGCCACGGAAGCGGCTCGGCTACCGCACTCCGGAGGAATGCTATGCGCGATGACGCCCAGTGTTGCACTTCAAAGTTGATATCAAACTGCGAGTCAGCGTGAGCATAGCATTGCGGCCCGCGCTCATTGCCGACGTTGTTGTCGTGGATCGTCAGCCGGATTTACGTAGGTGCCGTCGAACGGCCCTACCGCATGGAGCTCGTACTCCACGGGGCCGTGTGTCCAAAGTGAGTGGGCTAGCTTCGCTGGCATCACGAAGAAAGTGCCCGCGCCAACGCAGGTGCCGTGCTGGAAGTCGGTCCGCTCGCCAGTTCCGATGCAGAGCGTCCCTGAGAGCAGCGTCACGTACTCGTCGACCGAATGCCAATGCGGCGGAACCCGATAGTTGACGGGAAGCCGGACCCGGATCGTGAACTGGCCGGACTCGGACGGGTTGCCGGCCAGTAGGGCGGATTCGGCGCCGGGCGGCAAGGCGGGCGGGGCGGGCTGCCACGCGATGTC
>JBOGSE010000759.1:0-1248 GCA_050694895.1 bacterium
CCGCGGTACTCGGCGTATTCGCCCAGCGTGTCCATGTTCACACAGATCGCCAGCCGATGCGTCGTCGTCGCCTCATACTGGCGAGTCTGGAGCCGTCCCAGTCGAGCCGTGGCTTTCCAATGCACCCGGCGCAACGGGTCGGTGGTCCGGTAGTCACGCACACCGATGGTCCGCGTTGGATCTTCCAGCACCGGACGGCGCGAGCGCTGATCACCAACCGGGTGCAGCGCGGGAATCCCAAGCGCGTCAAGCGGAACGATCTTAGGATACACGATGAGGTGATCCACCTCTTCGAGGTCTTTGCCCTGTGAGGTGATGCCGAAGAGATCGCCCGCCCGCAGGCGCGCCGGTCCCAAGGGAAAGTATCCCCGTGCCGTGCAGGTGATGGTGATCCTCCGGCGGATACGCTCGTACCAGCGCAGCGAGAACAGGTGCACCAGGTGCTGGCGGCGCTGCCGGACGCTGGGGATGGCGCGCCCGCGCCGCGGGATCACTTCCTCCGGCAGCTCATCGGTCAGCTCGAGCCACGCCAGGGGAAGCGGCTTGCGATTCGTGACTTCTAAGGTAAGGGTGATGTCCTCGCCGTAGAAGGCGCGCCGTGGCGCGAAGGAGCGGCGGAATTCGACCTGGTCAAGGCAAAAGCGATGGGACAGATATGACGTGCCGGCGCCCAGGAGCAGGATGAGGCCCACGAGGAACGGCCCGCCGCCATGGACGGCGAGGCCGAGGATCAGCAGCAGCGCTCCGACGACCAACCAGCCCTGCGTAAACATCTGCTGCCCGCGCGAGCGCTCCCCGCATCAACGCCACAGAACCGGCTTGGTGACCATGAGCACCACAATGATCAGGACGAAGATCGCCAGCAAGATCCCGAGGCGCATGGCCCGCGCGGCAAGCGCCCGATATTCTGGGGAGTCCGGGCCCGCGGACTCCAGCACGACAATCTGCCGGCGGAGAGCCGGCGTGTAGCCCAGCAGCCCCAATATGACGACGCACGCATAGAAAAAGAGGCTCACCATCAACCAGGGCGTCGTCCATGACAATTTCCCAAAGTGGAGCATCGCAAGGCCCGTGAGGAACAGCAGCACGTAGGCGGGATTGGCGATCCGATCGTCCAGCACCTTGACGCCCCTGAGGGCGAAGGCCAGATGCCGCGGCTCGCGGGCGGCCCGCGAGATCCAGACGCCGTAGGTCATGTTCGCGCCGACCGCGACGATGGCGAGGATGACGTGGATGACCTTGAGCAAC
>JBOGSE010000760.1:0-3332 GCA_050694895.1 bacterium
CCTCGGTCTCGCGATCGTTCGCGATCTCGCCGAGATTTACGGCGGATCGATTTCGCTTGAGGAATCTCCGATGGGAGGCGCGCGCGCGCGACTAACGCTGCCGGCTCAGGACGTGGTCTAGCGGCAAAAACGAGCGAAATCAAAGCCGCGCTGCCGCAGCGCGGGCACGAGCAGCCGCACCGTGCCCGCCGCGTGCCGGCGGTCCGCTTTGGGATTCTTGTGGTGCCCATCGTGAATCACGATGATGTCGCCGGGCGACGCTTTCCGAAGCAGGCGCGCGGCCGCGCGTTCCGCCTCGGGATCGCGCCACCAGTCCCAATCCCACATCCCCCAACTCCAGCCGACGAGCGTGTAGCCTGCTTCTTTCAGGCCGCGGTACATCGATCCGCTTCGCCAGCCCGCGTGCGGGCGAACCATGCGGTAGGAAGTGCCGGATGGATTGAGCGCGCAGGAAATCGCAGCTATCAAAGAGCGGAAGATAATGCGGGGAATGTCCCGACGGGCACTGACGCTGTCCTGGGGAGAGCCACGTCGTGAGTATTCGTTCGGTGGCACCAAACAGCTCATCTATGGCGATTCATCGTTCGTGTACGTCAAGAACGGCATTGTCGTCCACTGGCAGGTGATTCGATAACGCGAATCAGTAGGTCGAGCGTACCACACGAGCGTTGGACGCTACGCAGGTCGTCAGCTCAGCAACGCGGGCTCGCGCCGAGGGATGCGCCTGCGGCAGGGCGACCTGCTCTCTGCGCGGTTTAAGGCCGGTTGAGGGCTAACAAGGATAATTCTGCGCCGCTCACGCCGCGCGCTCCAGCCGCTCGACTGCTCGGAGCCACTGGACAATCTGGTTCCAACTGGCGAACGTTAGGGTCGCCAGGATTGACCGCTTCAGGGATGCTGCCTACCGTGTCCCGAATCCGGCTGGCTTGCGATGGGAGACCAACTGAAGCGGCAGGATCGCCAGCCCCAGACTACCCGCGGCGGTCCAGAAGGCCACCTCGAAGCCCGCGATCGACGCCACCCATCCCAGCAGGACAGGGCCGCAGATCATTCCTATGTCCGTGAAAGTGCGGAAGAGTCCCATCGCCACTCCGTGGAAGGCCGCCGGCGCGATATCGCCGATAAGGGCGGCAGGAGCGGCTCGTGCCGCCCCAGAGCCCGCACCGATCGTAACGGCCGCGAGCCAGGGCGGCGACGCGGCCGGGGCGACCAACAGCACCAGGAGGCCGCCGGCATAGAGTAGGAGACCCGGCGTCAGCACGACGATCTTTCCCCAACGGTCGGCGAGCCGGCTTCCCACGGCCAGGGCTGCGATCTGCGCCGCGGCGACGAGCGCGATGACGAGTCCAATTACCTGAGGAGGGAAGCCCCGGGCCCCGAGGGATAGCGGGAGGAGAAGCGCCAGAACGCCAACATCCGCCATGAACAGAACCATATTCACCAGACAGATCAGGAGCAGGCCCGGGAGGTGAAGCACCCTGCGCACCTCAACCCGCACGGGGCCTTCTCGTCGCGATCCCTGCAAGGGAGCCTTTCCGGCGAGCAGCGCCGCGCCAGCGGCGGCCAGGGCCTTTGCGAAAAATGGAATTCGAACCCCGACCTGCTCGTAGATCCAGCCTCCGGCACCCGCCCCGAGCATCGCCCCGATATCACCGGCGAGAAGGTACGTGCCCATATACCGCCCGCGGCCGGCAGGTGGGGCAAGGTCCAGGACCGCGGCAGCCGCCGTTGTCACGAAGAGCCCGAAGCCGAGGCCGGCCAGGCTTCGCAGCACGACGAAGCGGGAGAAGCTCACCTCCAGTCCGCTGAGGATATCGACCGCGGCCACCAGCACCAGCCCCGCAGCCATCAGGCGGCTACGCCCCATCCGGTCCATGATCAGACCGGCGGGCAGGTCGGCGAGGAGCTTGCCGACGCCGAAAGCCGCGGGAATCCAGCTGACTTCGAGAGCGCCGACACCGAAGACGGACTGGACGTATAGAGGCAGAGTCGGCCGGATCAGCCCGAGGCCCAGCAAATCCAGAAGGATAGCCCCCAGCAGGAAGTACAGCGCCGTCCCCTAGTCCCTATCGCAGATCGAGAAGCCTGGCGATGTTGATGGCCATAGACCGGCAGGTCGCCGGTCGAGGTTCAGGAAGCAAAGGTCACATGCTCGCGCGCTTTGCTACCGTGAAAGTCGACCCCTTCTGTCCCCCAGCTTCTGAATGGACTGCGCCGCGGCTTCTCGAACCAATCCAACCTCGTCTTTTCGGTTTACGACGGCATGCAGGGCAGGTAAGGCTGCTCGGTCGCCCAGGTCGCCAAGGGCCCGTGCGGCCGCCTCTCTCACCCAGACATCCTTGTCCTGCTGCAACGTCCTGACAATCGCCGGGAGGGCCTGGGGATGCTTGCGCTTCCCAATCTCTCGCGCAGCGAGCCGCCGGACCATGGCCGCCTCATCCTCCAGGGCCTGAAGGAGGATCGGGATGGCGCGAACCCCACCCATCCGTGCCCACCCTAATACGGCCTGAAATCTCACCTCGGCCTCGGGATCTGCCAATGCTTCAGTCAGCGCTTGCAGAACCTGAGGCCTCCGCGACATGACCAGGGCATGGGCGGCATTGGCACGGACATCTGTCTCACGATCGCGAAGTGCAGCCTCCAAGCCTGCAAGCGCGGCCGGGTCTCGGATAAGGCCAAGCGCCTGAGCCGCGCCGGCGCGCACCCTGGGGTCGTGGTCCTTCAGCGCCTCCAACAGCGCTGGCGTGGCGGTCCGTCCCAACTTAACCAGGGCCTCCACGGCCCGGGCCCGCACTCGAGGGTCGGCGTGCCGTAACGCGGCGACATGTCGCTCCAATTGCTGGCCCGCGGCCTGGGCGAGGTCCAGCCTGATGACGGAGAGACCGGCCAGGACCATTAGGACGAGCACTGCCAACAAGCGTGGCATTGCTATCGGCTATTGACCACGACGAGCTGGGCCTCGAAATTGTGGCCGATATTCACGATCTTGAACGTACCGAGGCGGTTCGGCGTGAATTCCACCACGAGGACCTGGCCGGGCATCACGACCTCCGATCGCATGACCCACGGTTCGATGCTGAAACGATTGACGTGCTCTCGCGTAAGGGTCGTGACAAACAGGCGAACCGGTTGACCAGCTTTCACAGTGAGGCTATTCGGATAGAAGCGATTGCCGGGATAGTCCATGATTATGGCGAACTCTTGCGCGCTGGCTGGGGCACTAAGGGCAGGTGTCGAGCCGCAAATGAGCAGAAAGAGTATCGTGCCCGCAAGGTGCGAGAAACGACTCAATGTGCCTCACCCTTTCTCCAGACATCCGAAGGACTGCTCTA
>JBOGSE010000761.1:0-5599 GCA_050694895.1 bacterium
ATGGTGCGGTTCGGTTTCCCGCTCGGTTCGCGCTCGTGGGCGCCATGAATCCCTGCCCGTGTGGCTACCGGGGCGATCCGCGCCGGGAATGCAGCTGCACGCCCGCGCAGGTGCAGCGGTATCTGGCACGGCTGTCCGGGCCGCTGCTCGACCGCATCGATCTGCACGTCGAGGTCCCCAGGCCGCCCACCGATGACCTGCTCCTCGGTGGACCCGGGGAGGTCTCGGCGGTCGTGCGTGCGCGCGTCATCGCCGCACGCGGTCGCGCGGCGGAGCGAGCGCTGCGTGATGTACCAGACGTTGCCTCGCGCGGCCCGCGACGCTCTGGACCCATCGATGATCGCGGCCTCATGTTCCTCCGGTCGGCCGCCGAGCGACTGGGCCTGGGAGCACGCGCCACCGAGCGTATTCTCCGTGTGGCGCGGGCCATCGCCGATCTGGATGACGCCGCGGTCGTCGGTACAGCGCACATTGCCGAAGCGTTCCAGTACCGCGTCCTTGACCGCCGGGCGCTCCGGCCGCCTTGACAGCCTGTGCTACTGTATAGGATGAACTTTGGACCCCCTCAAGCCTGAACGCCTCAGGCCGCCGGAACCCGAGGTCGCTGCGTGGGTGGGGCTCAGCCTCCTGCCGGGCGTGGGGGCCCGCACGATCAGGCGCTGGATTGAACGCGCGGGTTCGGCCGAGGCGGTCTGGGGCCAGTTGCCCGTCTTTCTCCAACCGGGGAAGAATCACGACGAGGTCCTGACCGCCTGGCGCGAGCTGAATCCAGCTCGCGTGGTGGGTGACGCTCGTGCGCGCGGCATGTCCGTGATCGCGCGGTGCGATCCGGCGTACCCCGCGCTGCTCGGGGCCATTGCGGATCCGCCGCCGGTCCTGTTCGTGCGCGGAGCGCTGGCGGACCCGCAGGCGGGTGTCCCGCCGGCGGTCGCGATCGTGGGATCGCGCCGGGCGACCGCCTACGGTCTTGCGGCCGCACGCCGGCTGGCCTTTGACCTCGCGCTCGCCGGTGTCACCGTGACGAGCGGGCTGGCGCGGGGGATCGATGCCTCGGCGCATCAAGGCGCGCTCGACGGAGGAGGACAGACGATCGCGGTGTTGGGTTCTGGCGGCGACTGCATCTATCCGCCCGAGCATCGCGGGCTCGCGGACGCGATCGCGGCGAGCGGCGCGGTGGTGACCGAGCTGCCACCGGGGACGCCGCCGCTGGCGGGCCATTTTCCGCGGCGCAACCGTATTATCAGTGGAATGAGCGCCGGGGTCGTCGTCGTTGAAGGCGCAGCGGACAGCGGCGCGCTCGTCACGGTCGACTGTGCGCTGGACCAGGGCCGCGAGGTTTTTGCGGTGCCGGGAAGTGTCTTCAGCGAACACAGCCGCGCCCCGCACGGTCTGCTGAGGCAGGGCGCGCGCATCGTCGAGAGTGCCGGCGACATTCTGGACGAACTGGGCCTCTCGAGTGACTCTGGCGCCGCACCCTCAGCCGGATCAGCGTCGGCGCGAATGGTGCAGCAGACCGGCGGGACGGGCACAGACGGGGAGATGCGGTTGCTGAACGAGCTCGGTCCGGGGCCCCGATCGCTGGACGACCTTGTCCACGCGAGCGGCCTTGCGGCGAGCACGGTGGCCGCGCTGGTGACGCTGCTCGAGGTTCGGGGTCTGATCCAGGTGCTTCCGGGGCAGATGGTCATGCGAACGCCCCGGAGGCACAGAGATGGCCGTAGTTAAATCGGAGGACCATGTGAGCCCTGCGAAGTCCCTCGTCGTCGTTGAATCGCCGACGAAGGCGCGGACACTATCGAAATTCCTCAAGCGGCCCTATGAAGTGAAGGCCTCGATGGGCCACGTCAAAGACCTGCCGAAGAGCAAACTCGGCGTGGATGTCGACGATAACTTTGCGCCCAAATACATCGTGATCAAGGGCAAAGGCCCGATCATCAAAGAGTTAAAGGAGGCCGCCAAGAAGGCCTCGACGGTCTACATGGCCACCGACCCCGATCGGGAGGGTGAGGCCATCTCCTGGCACCTGTCCGAGGTGCTGGGGACCGTCAATCCCTCAATCCGCCGCATCGAGTTTCACGAGGTCACCAAGGACGCGGTGCAGCGAGCGCTGCTGCACCCGCGCGAGATCGACCTCAATCTGGTCAATGCGCAGCAGGCGCGGCGGGTCCTCGACCGGCTCGTCGGCTACAAGCTCAGTCCTCTCTTGTGGCGCAAAATCCGGGGCGGGCTGAGCGCGGGGCGCGTCCAGTCGGTGGCGCTGCGGCTGATCGTCGACCGCGAGCGTGAGATCGAAGCGTTCGTCCCGGCCGAATACTGGACGATCGCCGGGGTGTTTGCGACGAAAGGCCGCAAGACCTTTACGGCGCGCCTGTTCGCGCGGAACGGCGAGCGTTTTGGCAGCCCCGGCGATGAGGGCGCGGTCATCATCACCAGCGAGGCGGATGCCCGCACGGTCGCCGACGACCTGTCCAAGCAGTCTTACGCGGTCACCGACGTCCGGCGGCGCGATCAATCGCGCAACCCCGCGCCGCCCTTCACGACATCCTCCCTTCAGCAGGAGGCGAACCGCAGGCTCGGATACTCGGCCTCTCGCACCATGGCCGTGGCGCAGCAGCTGTACGAAGGCCTCGACCTCGGCGATGAAGGGACCGTCGGCTTGATCACCTATATGCGCACCGACTCCGTGCGCGTCGGCCCCGCGGCGCAGCAGGAGGCGCGCGAGTACATCACCCGTGCGTTCGGCAAAGCCTACCTGCCCGACGAACCGCGGCAGTACCGGTCGCGCGCCGGAGCCCAGGGCGCGCACGAAGCGATCCGGCCGACCGGCCTGACGCGCACGCCCGACCGCCTGAAGCGCTATCTGCGCTCCGATCAGCTGCGGCTCTATCGGTTGATCTGGGAGCGGTTCCTCGCCAGCCAGATGGCCGCGGCCGTGCTGGACACGCTGTCCGTGGACATCACCGGCGGGCGGTTCCTGTTCCGTGCCACGGGCAGCCGCATCAAGTTCCCGGGCTTTCTGATCCTGTACCACGAGAAGGCCGACAACGGTGACAATGATCGGGAGGCCTGGCTGCCGCCGCTCGCGGCGGGCGACGCCCTGAAGCTCTCGCGCGTCGACCCCGAGCAACACTTCACACAGCCACCGCCGCGCTTCTCTGAGGCGACACTCGTGCGCGCGCTCGAAGAGAAGGGTATCGGGCGGCCCAGCACGTATGCGCCGATCATCGAGACGATCAAGAAACGCGGGTATGTGACCTCAGGCGACCGGCGTCTGCACCCCACCGATATCGGGCGGCTGGTCACCGATCTGCTGGTCGAGCACTTCCCGGATATCGTCGATGTCGATTTCACCGCGGGACTCGAAGGCGATCTCGACCGTATCGAAGAAGGCCAGGCCGACTGGCAGCAGCTCATCCGCAAGTTCTACGGACCGTTTGCGCAAACGCTGGAGCGGGCCGAGGCCAAGATCCCCGTCGTGGAGTTCCCCGAGGTCGAGATCGGCGAGGCCTGCCCGCAGTGCGGGCGGCCGCTCGTGCGTAAGCACGGCCGCTTCGGAGAGTTCATCGCGTGCACCGGGTATCCGGAATGCCGCTACACCCGGCCGGTGGGGATCGGCGTGAAGTGCCCGCTGTGCGGCTCGGACATCGTCGCGCGGCGCAGCAAGCGGGGCAGGACCTTCTACGGCTGCAGCGCGTATCCGGCCTGCACGTTCACGTCGTGGGATCGCCCCAGCGAGCGACCCTGCACGAAGTGCAACAGCCTGATGGTCATCAAGCGATCGCGGCGCGGAGATGAGCTCCGTTGCACCAACGCCGCGTGCGGTCATCGCGAGCGGGTGGGCGAAATGCATCCGCCGGCGGAGCCGGCCATCCAGCGCCCCGCGTGAGTCGCGGCCGCGCGCGCGCCGCCGTCCCACCCGCGCGCGGGTCCACGGAAGCGGCGGCTGCCGATCGCGACATCGAGGCCTTTCTCGCCGCGCTCGAAGCCGAACAGAACGCCTCGATTCATACGCGCGCGGCCTACCGGCGCGACCTCGACGATTTCCGACGCTACCTCCGCCACGAAGGGATTGCCGCCTGGCAAGAGGTGACCACCGCACTGGCGCGGCGCTATCTGGCCGCGCTGCACCGCCGATACGCGCGCGCCTCGATTGCGCGGCGTCTGGCGGCGCTCCGGTCGTTCTACCGGTTTCTCCGCCGTGAGGGGCGGGTGGCGTCGAGCCCGCTGCGGGTGATCTCCGCTCCACGGCGTCCCCGGCGGCTGCCGCAGGCGTTGACGCACGAAGCGGTGGCGGCACTCCTCGCCGCGCCGTCCGGCACTGGCGACGTGCCGCTGCGCGACCGCGCGATTCTCGAAGTGCTGTACGCGGGCGGGCTGCGTGTCGGCGAGCTCGTGGGTCTTGAGCTCGGCGCCGTGCGGGGCGATGAACTGCACGTGCGGGGGAAGGGCGGCCGCGATCGGTTGGCGCTCATCGGCACGCAGGCGACCGCGGCATTGCGCCGCTACCTGACCGACGCCCGTCCGCGCCTGCTCCGGGCGCCGACCGATGCGGTGTTTCTCAACGCCCGCGGCGGCCGGCTCACCACGCGGGCGGTGCAGCTCATCGTCGACCGCTGGATCCGCGCGGCCTCGGTCCAGCAGCGCACCAGCCCTCACGTGCTGCGACACACCTTTGCGACACATCTGCTCGATGGCGGCGCGGACCTTCGCGTGGTCCAGGAACTCCTCGGACACGCCAGCCTCGCCACGACGCAGATCTACACTCACGTGTCGCGTGAGCACCTCAAGCGGATCTACGCTCAGGCCCATCCCCGGGCTTGAGCGCGAGCGGACGTGAGGGTAGAGCGCTCCTCAGCTGGGCCGAGTCAGCCAGGCGCGACCGTCGACCGTGAGTCGCTGAAGCTCCCCCTGTGCGAGCAGTGCATCGATTCGTCCGGCGCCGAAGGCAAACCAGCGTCGCACCTCCCGCTCGGGCGCGATCACCGCAGCGCGGATCGCGGCCAGGAGCAGCACGTCCTGCGCCTTCTCGAACGTGAGCCGCCGCGCCGCCGCCGCGAAGCGCCTCGAGATCGCCGATGCGCGCCATGGCATCACGATGCTCGTGTGGTAGCCGCGCTCCGTGTGGATGTCCCGGCCGGTCACCAGAAGATAGCGTTCCAGGAGTAGCCTGGCGGGGCGGGCCTGACGGGTCGGTGGGCCCCAGCGATCCATGCGCACCCGACCTGTCACCTCGACCCGCTCGAGCAACTGCCGCGCGAGTGGAGTGAGCTGCCGCAAGACCTGCCCGCGCCTGTCGGTGTCGTTTGCGATCCGCGCGATGGCTGGCCCGAGGGAAGAGTCCATCAGCGTTTCCTTTCCAAGAATCAGCGGGACGGCGAGCAGGTCGAGGCTTCTGAGTCGATGCGTGATGCCATGGATCCGGTAGACCTCGGGATCGCCCATCCAGCTGCCGCGGATGTGCCGGCCGACGATCGCTTCGGTGATCAAGGGCAGGCTTGAGCGTCCCGCGGCCATGACCATACGACGTTCCTTCACGAATGCTGCGGCCTGGCGGACCGTGCGCAGTGGGCGGGACGGCTCCAGGCGGAAGAGCCTGGCC
>JBOGSE010000762.1:0-3122 GCA_050694895.1 bacterium
CTCAAGCGCCGCATCTGGGATCCCATGCAGCGGCGCAGCGAGTTCGAGCGCCGCGTCTGGACGCAGTATGAGTTGCTGCAGATCTGGGACCGGCTCTCGCTGTTCGTGTGCCTGAACGATCTTTCCCTGCCGGCGGAAGACCGCCTCGGGCCGGTACCTCTGACGACCGATGGGTCGGTTACCGATCTGCGCGTGCGGACCGGAGGCGATGGGGTGATTGTGCTCGATCCCTACCCCTTCGACGTGGCGGCGCTGGAGGCGCGGGTCCCGGCGCGCGCGATCTCCGACCGCAAGTATGAGACGGCCGGCGACCTCCGCACGGCGCTGCTCGACGTGCGCGACGCCTCGATCCGGTGCCGGTTCATCCCCGGCTAGCCCGCGGTCCCATGTGATGCCCTTGCGCCACGCGGCCGCACACGGCGTATACGTCGGGTCGGCGGTCAGACCGATCAGCGGCGACCTGTTCGTGACCGGGCGCGCCCGCTTCGTCGCCGATATCACCTTGCCGGGGATGCTTCACTGCGCCATCTTGCGCAGTCCCCATGCGCACGCGCGGATTCGGGCGATCGAGGTGGCTGCGGCTTCGCGCGCCCCAGGTGTGGCCCGGGTCCTGACCAGTGTGCAGGCGCGCGAGCATATTCCGCAGATTCCCCACCGTGTCGATCCGGCCATCTACGGGGGCAGGCACGCGGACGTTCACTGCCTGGCGCCCGATGTGGTTATCTACGCCGGGCAGCCTGTGGCCGCCGTCGTTGCCGCGAGCCGCGAGGACGCCCGCGCGGCGCTCCGCCACATCGCGATGGACTATGAGATTCTCCCCGCCGTCCTCGATGGCGAGGCGGCGCTGACACCTGACGCTCCGCGGGTCATTGAGGGATGGCCCGACAACGTGCTTTACACCGCGCGGCACGAAGGTGGCGACGTCGCGGCAGCCTTCGCTGGGGCCGATCACACGCTGGCGGCCACCATCAGGATCCACCGCTACTCTACGCAGCCGATCGAGACTCGGGCGTACGTCGCCGAGCCGAACCGGTTCAACGATACCCTGACCCTCTACGCGACAACGCAGAACCCGCATCAACTGCGGCACATGCTTGCCGGGGCGCTCGGTGTGCCCGAGAACCGCATCCGCGTCGTTGTGCCCAACCTCGGCGGCGCCTTTGGGCTCAAGATGATCGGTCATCCGGAGGAATCACTTGTGTGTCTGCTGGCGCTGCTGACCGGTCGTCCGGTGAAGTGGGTGGAAGATCGCGACGACTGCCTGATCATCGGTGGACGCGAGCAGGTCCATCACGTCGAGGTCGCGTTTGGCGCGGATGGCCGCGTTGTGGGGATGAAAGACCGCATGATCGCCAACGTCGGCGCGCCCTATTCCACCCCGGGATGGGGGATGGCCAACCTGACGGCGGTGACGTTTCCGTGCGGCTACGACATCCAGAACCTCGATGTACACTACACCGTCGCGGTAACCAACAAGGGTCCCTGGACCGCATCGCGTGGCTACGGCAAGGAGGCCACGAATCTGGTGATGGAGCGCGTCATGGATCTCGTGGCGACGCGCCTGGGGATGGACCCGGCTGAGGTCCGACAGCGCAATCTCATCCCGGCGACAGCGTTCCCGTACCGGAGCGCGACGGGCCTGGTGATCGACAGCGGCGAGTACCACGCCACGCTGAGGCAGGTGATGGAGCTGGCCGGCTATCAGCGCTGGCGCGCGGAGCAGCGTCGGCTGCGGGCTGCGGGCCGGCTGATCGGCATCGGTCTGGCCTGCGAGCTCACGCCCGAAGGCGGAAGCCTGCCGCGGTCGCTCGTGGCCGGCTACGACACCTCGACGGTGCGCGTGGACCCGTCGGGCAAGGTCACGGTGCTGACCGGCGTGACCAGCCCGGGCGGTGGCAACGAGACCGGCATCGCGCAGGTGGTCGCTGATGCGCTTGGCGCCGACATCGACGACATCAGGGTCGTGCAGGGCGACACCGAGGCGTGCCCGTACGGCTTCGGTAATTACAGCGGCCGGAGTATGATCGTCGGAGGTGCGTCGGCCGCGCTGGCCGCTGCGGACGTGCGCGAGAA
Source organism: bacterium (assembly GCA_050694895.1). GTDB lineage: Bacteria > Sysuimicrobiota > Sysuimicrobiia > Sysuimicrobiales > Humicultoraceae > JBQTJP01. The sequence continues at coordinate 2,074 of JBOGSE010000762.1, forward strand.
ACTGGCGCAGGTCGCCGCCGTCATGCTGGACGCCGATCCGCAATCGCTCGTCTTCGAGCGCAGCACGATTCGTACCGCGGCGGCGCCCGACCACGCGCTTACATTCCGCGAGGTGGCCTACACGCTCTACACGCGGGCGTACGATCTCGCGGGCATCGTGGAGCCATCGCTGGAGGCGACGCGGACCTACAAGCCTCCGCACATTCGGCACACCCCAGACGAGCACGGCAGGGTGAATCCCTACCCCACCTATTCCAACGGGGCCTTCATCGCGGTGGTGGAGATCGATCCCGACACCGGCAGGGTCCGCGTGCTCCACATAACCGCGGTGCACGACTGCGGCGTGATGATCAACCCCGCGCTCGTCGAGGGCCAGATCGCCGGTGCGGTCGCCATGGGGATCGGCGCGGCACTGGGCGAGGAGGTGCGCTATGGTGAGAATGGCACGCGGTTGACGACCTCCTTTAAGGAATACCTGATGCCGCGGGCCTCTGACGTGCCGGTCATGACGATCGGCCACGGTTCGACACCAAGCCCCTATACGCTGCTCGGGACGAAGGGCGGCGGGGAGGCGGGTGTGGGCGGTGCGACCGCGGCGGTCGTGAACGCGGCGGCCGATGCGCTCTCACCGCTGGGCGTGGAGATCCTCGAACTCCCGCTGCGGCCCCCGGCGATTTGGCGGCTCATTCGACAGGCTAAGGGCGGAGTTGGCCCGGGCCTCCGCGTGCCCGAGAAGTCACCCTGATGCTCACCGCGCCGGTATACCACGCGCCGGACAGCCTCGATGAGGCGCTATCCCTGTTGCACCGGCTGGATTCGGATGCGACGGTTCTGGCCGGTGGGCAGGATGTCGTTCCTCTAATGAATCAAGGGCGTCTGCATCCCGCTCACCTCATTGATCTCAAGGCCCTGCGAGGACTCGACGCCGTGCAGATCGACGACGGCACGGTGACACTCGGCGCGCTCGTGACGCATCGCGCGATCGAGCGCTCCGATCTACTTCGGGCGCGGATCGGGCTGCTCGTCGAGGCCGCGGTGCAGATCGGCGG
>JBOGSE010000763.1:0-1149 GCA_050694895.1 bacterium
CCGCAGCCGTGGCGGTACACTCGCATGCTGAACGCGGCACTCCGCCACGTGGATGCGTTCATCGCCCCCAGCGAGTTTGTGATGCACCGCCATCTAGCGGCAGGCCTGGACATCCCCATCGTGCACATCCCGCCGGCGCTCGGCGAATCTATCGAGGACCCCAGCATGCTGCCGCCGGCGCAGACAGTTGGCCTGCCGGACCGTCCCTATTTCCTCTTTGTGGGGCGCCTGGAGAAACTCAAAGGGTTGCAGACCGTAATCCCCCTGTTTCGAAACTATACGGAGGCTGATCTGGTGATCGCCGGTGACGGCGATTTTGAGATGGAACTGCGCCGGCTGGCCGCGGGCTGCCCGCGTATTCACTTTCTTGGCCGGCTCTCATCGGCGCAGTTGCGCGTGGCGTACGCCCGGGCCGTGGCCTTGCTCGTCCCCTCCATCACCTACGAAACCTTCGGTCAGGTGATCATCGAGGCGTTCGCGGCGCGGACCCCCGTCATCGTCCGCGACCTCGGCGCCCTGCCCGAGGTCGTTGCGGAGAGCGGAGGCGGGCAGGTGTTCAAGACAGAGGCCGAGCTCCTTCAAGCAATGGAGCGGCTGCGGGTCGATGGAGATTTACGGAACCGCCTGGGAGAGGCCGGATACCGGGCCTATCGGGCGCGGTGGACGGAAGAAGTCCATGTTGAGCGGTACCTGAGCCTGATCGACGACATCGCAGCGCGGAAGCGAGCGAGCACGGGTTCCATCGAGCCGCATCAAGAGCATGGCGGGGTACGGGCACTACGCGCGCAGTGAACGCATCACGGTCAGGCTGGAGGGGCGAGTCATGCGGGGGCCGGGGCAATGGTGTCGTGGTCGCAGGGTCATGGTCACAGGAGGAGCAGGTTTTCTGGGGAGTCATCTTTGTGATCGGCTCATCAACCTGGAGGCCGAGGTCATCTGTGTCGACAACCTGCTGACAGGTCAGCCGCGGAATATTTCGCACCTACTCGGACACGCTCGATTCCACTTTCTGGATTACGACGTATGCGATTTCCTGTACGTCGACGGGCCGGTGGATGCCGTGATGCACTTCGCCTCTCCTGCCAGTCCCAAAGACTACCTGCAGTTGCCGATCCACACTTTGAAGGTCGGCGCAATGGGCACGCACAA
>JBOGSE010000764.1:0-1685 GCA_050694895.1 bacterium
TAGTCCAGGACATACCATGTCATTGCATTGACGACCTGCGGACACCTCGGCCGCGCCGCTGAGAAAATCCTGCAACCGGAACCGCAGGAACCTGAGCCGATGAGTCAAAGAAAAACAGTGCTCACGCAGTACGCACACCAAGGAGGTTCTGCCCATGGATTTCGTGCGCGTGCATGACGCCCTGACCCAGGCCCGTGCCAGACTCTTTGACTGGATCAGACCGCTCTCTCAGGAACAATACACGCAACAGTTTCCCTTCGGTATGAAGACGCTGCGGCGCACGATGGTGGAGATCGCGGTCGTCGAGTGGCTCTATACGACGCGCCTGCGGGGCGAGACGGTCCCCGACCAGAAGCAGTGGCCGATCAGTGAAGAGCGGCAGCCCACCTTCCGCGATCTGGAAGCCGTGTGGAAGGAGCAGACCCCGAAAGTCCAGGCCACGCTCGCCGGCATCACCGACCGGGAGAAAGAGATCGAGCGGCGCGTGACCGACGGCGGGAAGACGAAGGTCTTCATCGTCACCCGGGGTGAGGCCGCGACGCAAATGGTGCTGCACGAGGTGCACCACCGGGCGCAGGCCATGGCCATGCTGCGGCAACTGGGGGTCGAAGCCCAAAATCTCGACTACATCCAGTTTGTCCGCCGGGTGCGCGAGGAACCCGCGCAGGTCTAGCCGGCGGCGCGCAGCGCCACAACACGACCCGCATTTGCGCTTTGCCGCGCAGGAAGGGCCGTCACAAAACAAGAAAATTCACCTGCCGCGGTCCACTGCCGGAACCCCTCCGGACCGCACAGGCCGATGAAAACAGTCGAGCAGGTGATGGTCACCGGTGTCCCAACCGTTTCGGTGGGCAAGACGGTTTCGGATGCCATCGCCATCATGCTCGAGCACGACGTCAATCTGCTCCCCGTCATCAACAGCGACCGCCTGGTCGGGCTTATCACGATGCGCGATCTTCTGCGCGCCCTTCCCTATCGACCTATCGTCGATGTGATGCAGCAAGGCCTCGTCACCGCCTCCCCATCGATGCCGATCACCGGCATCTACGCGCTCATGGAGGAACTGCAGACCGGGCAGCTGCCGGTGGTCGATCAGGGGCGGATTGTCGGCATCATCACCAAAGAAGGCATTCTGCGCGAGTTGGGGCTGCCGATCGACCCGCTTACCGAACTCCCATGGTCCGCGGCCCTGCGAGAGCGCGCGGTGCGGTATCTGAAAGAAGGGCGCGAGATCGCGGTCATCTTCGTCGATCTGGACAACTTTGGAGCGCTGAACAAACGGTCCGGACACGTCGTTGGCGACAGATACATCAAAGCCGTGGCCGGTGCGCTGCAGGCTACCATTGATCCCGCGAGCGACCTGCTCTGCCGGTATGCGGGCGACGAGTTTGCCATCTTGACCACACGGCGGCGAGACGAAGCGGAGGAACTGAGTGGCGCGGCCGCAGACGCCATTGCGGCGGTGAGACCGGAGGGCGCGCCGGAAGACTTCACGCTCGCAGCATCGACAGGCATTGCCGGCGGCAAGCGCACGACCGAGCGTGAAGACGTGCACTTTGAGGCCACCGTCGATGACCTGATCACCATTGCGAGCCGGCAGAGCACCCAGGTCAAGCTCGCTAAATCCGGGGGTCTGGTCCCCGCGCCGGAGACCGCGGTCGAGACGGACCGCCCCGAACCGCGCC
>JBOGSE010000765.1:0-3418 GCA_050694895.1 bacterium
GAATGGAGCAGGGAAAGTTCGGGCCGGCGACGTCCGCGGTCGTGGAGCTCACGGGATGGGCTCCCACGACCGTCGACCAGTTCCTCTCGGAGCGCCGCAACCTCCTCGTCCCTGGGGACTGATCAACGGAGGATCCATTGGTCACGAAGGTCGCTGCATCCGAAACGGGGAAGAGCTCGAGCAAGGGGCTCCACGTCGGGCTGTGGATCGTCCAGGCGATTCTTGCCGTGATGTCCGGGCTGGCCAGCGTGATGAAGAGCACGATGCCCCTAGCGGAGCTCGCGAAGAACCTAGCGTGGGCTGCAGACGTGCCGGCACCCATGGTCCGATTCATCGGAGCTTACGAGCTTGCGGGCGCGCTCGGGATGGTGCTTCCGTCCGTGACGCGGATCCGGCCGGCGCTGACGCCGATCGCCGGCGGCGGGCTCGCGACCGTCATGATCTTCGCAACCGTCTTTCACCTCCCGCGAGGTGAGGCGTCGGCCATCGGCATCACCATCTTGTTGGGCGGCCTTGCGGGGCTCGTTGCCTGGGGCCGCTTCCGCAAAGCGCCCATCGCACCGCGCGCCTAGCGTCGCAATCCCAATGCGGGCCACGAGTTCGGTGTGGATAGAGACAAAGACGTGCGATCAGCAGAACAGACCATCAACCACAACCAGTCAGCGAAGAAGGAGGCATGACGATGCGAGCAGCGGTCGTTCCCGCAGCACATGGCAAATGGGAAGTCAAAGAGGTGCCTAGACCTGAGCTCGGCCCAAATCAGGTGCTGATTAAGATTCATGCCAGTGGCATGTGCTACACTGATGTTCACCAGACAAAGGGGGAGCTGCCGGGCACGTTTCCTCGCACCTTGGGTCATGAGCCAGTGGGCGAGATTGTAGCCCTTGGGGCTGGTGTTGCCGCCCGTAAGGTCGGTGATCGGGTTGGTGTGCCATGGATACAAACCTCATGTGAGCGGTGCGAATGGTGTCTGCGCGGGAAGCCCATGTTCTGCGCTCAGCAAATCGGGACCGGTGGCGGGATGTCTGGGGGTCATGCCGAATACATGTTGGCCTACGCTCATGCGACCATGCTGTTGCCAGACGGTCTGCCGTACGAGCAGGCGGCGCCGATCTTTTGCGCCGGTTACACGGTATGGAGCGGCCTGCGCTGGGCGGATCCGCAGCCGCACGAGCGCGTAGCGGTTGTTGGTATTGGAGGGCTGGGACATCTGGCTGTACAGTACGCCAAGGCTGCAGGCTTCGAGACGATTGCCGTTTCGCGCTCGTCGGATAAGGACAAACTCATTCGAGGACTCGGGGCCGACGAAATCGTGCGCGATGGCCAAGGCCTGGCACGCGTCGGCGGCGCCGATGTCATCCTCGGCACGAGCAACTCCAGCGACGCCATGGCCGACACGATTCAGGGTCTGCGTCCCGACGGGCGCCTTGTCGTCATGGGCTTCGAGGCTAAGCCTCTCCCAGTCTCGCCGGCCGATCTGATCATGCGGCGCATCAAGATCGTCGGCTCGCAGCAAAACGGGTGCGAATATCTGTACGAAGCGCTTGACTTTGTCGCCAAGGGAAAGGTGAAGGTGATCACCGAAACTTACAGGTTAGACGAGATCAGCCGCGCCTTCGAACGCGTTGCTGAAGGCAAGGTCCGCTTTCGGGCCGTAATCACGAACTGAAGGATAAGGAAGATTGGAGGCAGGCTAGCTTAGCTTCTAAATTAGTATCCCGTTGTTCGAGGACGTCTCAATAAGGATCGGAGGCCACCGGTCCGGAGGAGGAGCGGGATCTCGATGGCGAACGGCCAAGCGGGCCAGGATCTCTTGGATCGACTGACGACGAGGCCTTGGGGCGCGGCCTACGCAATCTCCTGAAAGAGCTCGCGGCAGATCAGCACGCGGCGGATCTCGCTGGTTTCTGCGCCGATCTCGTCGAGCTTGGTGTCGCGAAGCAGGCGGCCCGTCGGGTACTCGTTGATGTAGCCGTTGCCGCCGACGAGGAGGAGAGTAGCGGCCTCCTTGGTGTCCGCCCGATCCTGCCGGCGGCGAGCCCCGGCTGGTTACGCCTCCTGCCAGCGATCGGAAGCGGCATGGGGTGGCACACACTTTCACGTGCTCCGCACCTTTCACGTGTTGCACCAGGGAAGGAGACAAGGAGCCTATGGAACCCAAAGAACTCCCGATGAAACACACGAAGAAGATCGCCCTTGTAGCGCACGACAATATGAAGCGTGATCTACTGGAATGGGCAGGATTTAACAGAGACCTCTTGGCTCAACACGAACTGTATGCAACTGCAATGACCGGCAAATTGCTGCGGCAGGAACTCGGTCTCGACGTTACCGTACTCCAAAGTGGACCGCTAGGTGGTGACCAGCAAATCGGAGCGAGGATCGCAGAGGGAGATATCGACTCGTTGATCTTCTTCTGGGATCCGCTTAAACCACTGCCCCACGATCCCGATGTGAAGGCCCTTCTTCGGATCGCGGTGGTCTGGAACATTCCCGTCGCATGCAACCGAGCTTCTGCAGATTTCATAATCTCCTCGCCACTGATGTCTGCCGAATACCAGCGTCTGCTTCCGGATTATGAGCACGGATATGGTGAACAGATAGAAGGAGAGCGCGTCGCCAGTTCTGGTTTGCCCGGCCACCTTGGTGACCATTCGGGCGTCGGTGCTGGGTGACCTCACCCGTACCACCTCGGATAATGCGTGGCCGCTCGCTCATCAATCATTTATGAATCGATGGTCGCGGGCACTGAACGGCTGTGGCGACCAGGATTGGCCGGTACCTGAGGCATAGAAGATGGCTCTGATCATTCCGGGTGGGCTTCCGGGTGAATATCCAAGGGAATTCGAACAAGAGATCACCCTCGAGGACGGCGCCCGCCTCCGGATCCGCCCGGTCCTCCCCGAAGACGAGACCCGACTGCTCACCCTCTACGGCCGATTGAGCCCGCACACCGCATACCAGCGCTTCTTTAGCACCATGGAACGGCTCCCCCCGGATTGGGCCCACTATTTCGCCAACGTGGATTATCGTCGGCGAATGGCACTGGTGGCGGAACGCGATCTGGACTGGAGGCCGGAGTTGATCGGTGTGGCCCGGTATGAGCCCTTGGACGAGGAGGACACCGCCGAGGTCGCCATCGTCATCCAAGATTACTGGCAGGGCAAGGGCCTGGGCACCATCCTCCTGGAGGAGATCCTGCGGGCCGGGGAGGCGAACGGTATCCGTCGTTTCCGCGCCTACGTACTGGCCGACAACCACCGCATGCTCGCCATGCTGTCCCGCTTGACGGACGTCCGGCAGCGCACAATCGAGCGCGGGGTTGAAAACATTCTCTTTACCCGGCCCGCATGTAGCTGTTAAGGAGGCTGTCCGCCGGGCGGGCCTGGCCAAGCCGGCTTCCTGCCACACCTTCCGG
>JBOGSE010000766.1:0-1974 GCA_050694895.1 bacterium
GTCTGACGGTAGTGGTGCGCGACGAGCGTCCCGCAGGCAGCGTACACTCCGGCCCACATCGCCGCCTGCGGAAGGGAGACGCGCAGCGGCGGACGGCCGGGCTCTCCGACCAGCGACATCAGTCCGCTCATGGCCATCGCGACGAGGTCCGATCCGCGGTAGTGGGCATGGGGCCCGGTCTGTCCGAAGGGAGTAATCGACGTCGCAATGAGGCGGGGGTTGAGTTCGCGCAAGGCGCGGTGGCCGAGACCCCGCGCCTCCAGAAAGCCGGGGGGATACGACTCGATCAGGAAATCGGCCCGCTGCGCCAGCCGGCGCAACAACTCCCGTCCGCTCGCCGTCTCGAGGGAAAGGGTCACGCCCCGCTTGCTGGCGTTGTAGGCGAACCAGGCGAGATTTTTGGCCGGGTCCGGATCGTCTTTGTAGAAGCCGCCCAGCCGCCGACCCGGATCGCCACCGGGTGGCTCGACCTTGACCACGTCCGCGCCCAGGTCCCCCAGAATGCGCCCGCACAGCCACCCGGTCCGATCGGTGAGGTCCAGGATGCGGTAGGGGGCCAGAAGCCCACCGGCCCCGGACGCCTGGGCCCCCGTGTCGTCTAGGCGCCGCTCTTCGCCAGCCACTTGGCGGATGCACCCCGAAACGTCCGAATCTTGCCCACACGACCGGCGAAGTACAACAGGTGCGCATGCATCAGGCGGCGAGCCCGCTCGGCGTCACGAGCTTTGACCGCGTCGAGGATATGCTGGTGCTGGACGATTGCGCGGCGCGCCATGTCGTCCGCCGGCAACAGATGGGTCAGGGCCTCATGGAACAGGGTCCGGAACGAGTTCACAGCCAACAGCAGCACCTGGTTCTTCGCCGCCTCAGCGAGCGCCAGATGGAAGGCGACGCTGTGGGGGATGAAATAGGGATCACGGGCCTTGCGGCCGGCGCGCGCGTCCGCAATTGCCTGCCCCATGGCCCGCAGGTCAGGGGCGGTGGCCCGCCGGGCGGCCAGCGCGGCGACCTGCGGCTCGACCACCAACCGCGCTTCCACCAGTTGCTGGACGGTCGCGCGTTGGAGGCGCAGCATATTCGTCAGCGACTCACTCACCGGCCGCGTGCTCGGCCTGGCGACGAACGCGCCTCCCCGCGCACCCACCCTGACCTCGATGAGTCCCTGCGACTCAAGGACGCGGAGGGCGTCGCGGATCGTCACGCGGCTCAACCTGAACTGCCCGGCAAGATCCTTTTCGTGAGGCAGTTGATCGCCGGGGGCCAGCCTGCTGTCGAAGATGAGCGCCTTGACCTGCTGGACGACCCCGTCGGACGCTCGGGTCACGTGCACGGGCCGGAAGGCGACTCCACTCTCCATGCAAACCTCCCGCGGGAGATTTTCTGTGAGCCGGCCAAAAGAACAAATAATATGATCTTAAACGTCTATGGTGTTCTCCCCGCTGCAATGCCATTCCTGCCGTGACGACACCCGGCCGCACAGCGTGGAGGACAAGAAGGGTGCACAGGGAAGGCCTGTTGGCGATGAAGCCGCCCCAAGGGAGGCGGGCAATGTCCGAACCGGTCGAAACCATGGATGGCAACGCCTTTGCGAAATTCGTTGAGGCGCGCGCGAGGGAATGGTACGCGAGCCGCAACATGGGCGCCATGAAAGTGCTCCCATCCCTCGTCGAAGATCCGGCGCGGGTCCGCTGGTGGGTGCTTGTTCGCCTGAAGCAAGGCTACCTCAACGAGATCGAGGCCTGCCACGTCGCGGCGACGTGGCTGCTGGACGCTCCCGTCGACATCAAGCGCCTCCTGGCCCGGCAGGTGGAGGACGAGGCGCGGCACATGGACCTGTTGGGGAAACGCCTGCGGGACCTGGGCGAGCGCCCTGAGGACTGGACGCCGATGCGGGGCTATCGGAAGCTGTTCGACCGGTGGCTCGGCCACAAAGGGAGTCTGCCCGCCCGGATGGCCTCGTTCAACTTCGGCGCG
>JBOGSE010000767.1:0-1758 GCA_050694895.1 bacterium
GTCTCGTTGTGGTTCATATCGCGTCCCCCTGCCTTTACGTTCGTCCTCATGTTCATTACCTTGTCCTCCTTATCGAACATTTTGCCTTCACTTACATAAGCGTAAAACGGAGCGAAAAACCTGAAAGGGACAGAGCGGATTCTCAATTCGGGGGCCGGTGTTGGTTCTCGTGGGGGATGTGAAAGCGTGAAAAAAACTGTCTCCTATCCCAAAAGTGTAACAGCGGTTGAAGGCATGTCGATGCATGGACTTGCGGCCAGATGGCCCTTTGCGGAAGCACCCCGGTACGGGTATTCTGTCGTTGGTTTTCCACAAACAACGAAGGGAGCCCGACCGAGGTGCTGGACACAACTCTTATCAGGAAACTGCTGCGTTTGAAAGCCCATAAGGTCACTGAGGTGGAGGTAGGCGAGAGCGAGATATTGGTGACGATCGACCGCCTGGGGTCGCGGATGCTGCGGTGCGGGGTCTGTCGTCGGCCTTGCCGTAAGGTCCACGGCGCGCCGCGCCGGCAACGAAACTGGCGTGATCTGTCGATGCGCGATCGCCGCATGATCCTCCGCTACCGGCCACGGCGCGTAAACTGTCCGCGTTGCGGCGTGCGCGTGGAGCTGTTCCCCTGGGCGGATCCCTGGGCCCGCGTGACGCGATCCCTGGCGCGGGCGGTGGCGGTGCTGTCCCGCCAGCTCAGCGGCATGGAGACGGCCCGCCACTATCAGTTGAACTGGAAAACGGTGGCCCACATCATCCGCCAAGCGGTGGCCTATGGGCTGCGCCATCGCCAGCGGCGCCCTTTGCACGTCATCGGCATCGATGAAGTCAGCCGTCGCAAGGGCCATCACTACCTCACCGTCGTCTACGACCTGGAACGCCGGGTGCTCGTCTGGGTGGGAAAGGACCGCAGCAGTGAAACCTTGGCCGGCTTCTTTCGCGAACTGGGCCGGCGCCGTTGTTCCACCATTCGCATCGCCTGCATGGATATGTGGCCCGCCTATTTGCGTGCCGTGCGCGAACATGCTCCCCAGGCTCAGGTCCTGTTCGACCGCTTCCACATCGTCCAGCACTTGAATCGCGCCCTCGATGAGGTCCGTCGCAGCGAGGTGCGCCGCCTGACGGGTCAGCAGAAGGTCGACATCAAGAAGACTCGCTTCTTGCTGCTCAAGAACCCCTGGAACCTCAAGCCGGCGGAGAAGAATCGCCTCTCCCTTCTCGTCCGTTGGAACATGCCCGTGGTCCGCGCCTACTACCTCAAAGAGGTGTTCCAGCTCTTTTGGGAGTACCAGCAGCCGGCGCGAGCCAAGTCCCATCTCCATCGCTGGATGCACTCGGCCATGCGCTCCCGGCTGCAGCCCTGCAAAGAGTTTGTCGGCCTTCTCCGCGCCCATCTCGACGGCGTCCTGGCTTGGACCCGGGCTCGCGTTTCCAACGGCGCCGTCGAGGGTATGAACAACAAGATCAAACTGGTCAGCCACCGCTCCTTCGGCTTTCGCGATGCCCGCAACTACATCCCGGCGATTTATCACACCTGCGCGCAGTTGCCGTTGCCACCGGTGGACCGCTTGGGATGTGTGCTACAGTAGCCAACGGTCGTACCAGGGTCGCGCCTGGTACGGACGCCCAAAGCCGACGCGACGGGGCTGGCTCCGAAGTGATCGGCCTTCCGCCCTCGCAGGGTCCTCCCCCAGCGAGGGCTTTTGTCTGTGCGGCCCCCAGTAGATCACTTTGGTGAAGCCTCCGAGCCGAGGCTTTGGGTGAATC